>NZ_BCPO01000148.1:0-86497 GCF_016586105.1 Burkholderia sp. E168m15 | reverse complement strand
CAGGCCGGCGCACGCGTGTCGCACGTGCTCGAACAGGCCGCATGGGGCGACGTCGCCGGCTTCGGCGCGGGGCTGTGGCGCTGGCCGTCGAAGCTCGCGCAGGCCGCGAAGCTCGTCACGGCTGCTTATCGGCCGGCTGCGTACGTCGTCGAGGCATTCGGCGACCAGCGGCTCGAACGCGTGCGGATTCGTCAGGGCGATCGCGAATTCGACGTCGACTGCGACCGGCTCGCGTGCGGCTTCGGCCTCGTGCCGAATACCGTGCTGCCGCGTCATCTCGGCTGCCGGATCGAGCACGGCGCGGTGGCGGTCGACGCACACCAGCGCACGAGCCGCGACGGGTATTTCGCGGCAGGCGAGTGCACGGGCGTCGGCGGCAGCGAGCTGGCGATGGTCGAAGGCGAAATCGCCGGCTATGCGGCGACCGGGCAGACCGACCGACTGGCCGCGCTGGTCGCACGCCGTGCGCGCTGGCAGGCGTTCGCGGATGCCGTACGCGAGCGCTTCGCGATCCGCGCGCCGATCCGCCGGCTCGCGCGAGCCGACACGCTGCTGTGTCGTTGCGAAGACGTGCGGTTCGATGCGGTCGCACGGGAACCGGGCTGGACCGCCGCCAAACTGCAGTCGCGTTGCGGGATGGGCGCATGCCAGGGTCGCGTGTGCGGCGCGGCCGCGCAGGCGCTGTTCGGCTGGACACCGCCGGCGCCGCGCACGCCGCTGGTGCCCGCGCGGGTCGGCACGCTGATGCTCGACGGTACGGAATCCTGCGACGGCGCGTGACGTGTGCGGCGTCGCGGTGAAGCGGCCCGGTTCGCGCCTGTTACGCCGTTCACTCCACCTTCACGTTCTCCCATCCGCCGACCTGCGGCGCCGCACAGGCGCGCAGACACTCGATCGTTGCGGCCACGGCCGCGCGGTTCGCGCTGTCGGGGTGCCAGTACATCGACACCGCGCCCTGGCCCTCGAGCTCCATCGGCAGGATGCGGATCGCGTTCAGTTGCGCGAAGCGCCGCGCGGCGCGGTGCGACGCGACACCGAGCAGATCGGTGTTGTTCAGCAGCGTGAGGTTCAGGATCGACGAATTCGATTCGACGCAGTGCGGCGGCTGCACACGGCCGGCGGCGTGCAGCGCGGCTTCCAGCGCATTGTGGACGGGCGTGCCCGCCGGCCACACGATCCACGGATAGGCGAGCACGTCGTCCCAGCCGAGCGACGTCGCGCCGGCCAGCGCGTGGCCGGGCCGCGCGACGAACACGACCGGATCGACGTACAGCGCTTCGGCATGCAGCAGCGGATCGACGGACGTCGAGCCCGAGCGGCCGACGACGATATCGAGTTCGCTGCGCGCGAGCTGCGGCATCAGCTGGTTCATCGTGCTTTCGGTGAGCCGCACCTGCGCGCGCGGCATCCGTTTCAGCAACTGCGACACCGCGAACGGCACCGTGTCGGCCGCCGCGACGCCCGACGTGCCGATCGTCACGAGGCCGCTGCCGCCTTCGCGCAACGCGGCCATGTCGTCGCGCGCGATGTCGAGCTGCGCTTCGACGCGTCGCGCATGCTCGATCAGCGCTTCGCCGTAGGGCGTCGGCCTCAGCCCGCGCGCATGCCGCTCGAACAGCGGCAGCCCGACATCCTCTTCCAGCTCCTTCAGCCATTTCGACAGCGCCGGCTGCGTGGTCGCGAGCGCGACCGCCGACTGGCTCAGATTGCCGGTGCCGGCGAGGCTCAACAGTACTTGCAGGTGCCGCAGCCGCAGCCGGTGGGTCCAGTCCATTGCATGCCTCGTTGCGAGAAGGTATATCCAGAAATATATGGATCAGATGATTTGACCATTTTACCGGGTATGTCTGCGTCGAATATAAATCTGCTGACGGACTGCAGCACGGTCCCCGCCCCGACATAGCGCCGACGCCGATCGGCCGCCCCGAAGGAGACATCATGACGACCCATCCGGACGCGACGCGCGCCGCTTACTACGCACGGATCGCCGAGCAGCGCCTGGCGCCGCTGTGGGAATCGCTGCACAACCTCGTGCCGACCTCGCCGCAGCCGGCGGCGCAAGCCGCGATCTGGAAGTATGCGCAGATACGCGACCTCGTGATGCAGGCCGGCAGCGTGATCAGCGCGGAGGAAGCGGTGCGCCGCGTGCTGGTGCTGGAGAACCCCGGGCTGCCGGGCAAGTCGAGCATGACGCCGAACCTGTATGCAGGATTGCAATTGATCCTGCCGGGCGAGATCGCGCCGAGCCACCGTCATACGCAATCGGCGCTGCGCTTCATCGTCGAGGGGCGCGGCGCGTGGACGGCCGTGAACGGCGAGCGCACGACGATGCATCCGGGCGACTTCATCATCACGCCGTCGTGGGCGTGGCACGACCACGGCAATCCGTCGGTGGAAGACGGCGGCGAGCCGGTCGTGTGGCTCGACGGGCTCGATATCCCGTTGCTCGCGAACCTCGACGCCGGTTTCGCGGAGAACTATCCGGAAGTCGTGCAGCCGGTGAGTCGTCCGGAAGGCGACAGCTTCGCGCGCTTCGGTCACAACATGGTGCCGGTGCGGCATCGCGTGAGCGATCCGACGTCGCCGGTGTTCAGCTATCCGTATGCGCGCAGCCGCGAGGCGCTCGACGCGCTGTACCGGAACGGCGAACTCGATGCGTGGGACGGCGTGAAGCTGCGCTACGTGAACCCCGCGACGGGCGGCTGGCCGATGCCGACCATCGCCACCTTCATGCAGTTCCTGCCCGCCGGCTTCGACGGCCGCCCGTACCGTAGCACCGACGCGACGGTCTATTGCGTCGTCGAGGGCAGCGGCACCGCATCGATCGGCGACCAGGCATTCGCGTTCGCGCCGCACGACATCTTCGTCGCGCCGTCGTGGGCGCCGGTGCGGCTGTCGGCGTCGCGCGACAGCGTGCTGTTCAGCTATTCCGACCGGCCGGTGCTGTCCGCGTTGAACCTGCTGCGCGAAGCGCGCGACTGACGCCGGCTGCTTTCGATACTCCGTTTCCCGTGCGCCGCCGAGGTCGCGGCGCGCGCCCCTTCATTCATGCCCACGCTGGAGCCATTCATGACTTTCGTATTCCCGCCCGAAGCGCCGGTGGCGCTGCCCGTCGCCGGCAGCGACGCTCGATTCGCGGTACGCCGCGTCTATTGCGTCGGCCGCAACTACGCGGCCCATGCGCGCGAAATGGGCTTCGATCCCGATCGCGAGCCGCCGTTCTTCTTCTGCAAGCCGGCCGATTCGATCGTACCGGTGGCGTACGGCGACACGCTCGAGCTCGCCTATCCGTCGCAGACCCGGAACTATCACTACGAAGCCGAACTCGTCGCGGTGATCGGCAAGGGCGGCTCGGACATTCCGCTCGAGCGCGCGCTCGACCACGTGTGGGGTTACGCGGTCGGCCTCGACATGACGCGCCGCGACCTGCAGATGAAGATGCGCGAGATGGGGCGGCCGTGGGAAATCGGCAAGGCGTTCGACCGTTCGGCGCCGATCGGGCCCGTGCACCCGGCGCGCGACGTCGGTCATGTCGAGCAGGGCGGCCTGTGGCTGACCGTCAACGGCGCGACCAGGCAGAAGAGCGACGTGTCGCACCTGATCTGGTCGGTCGCGGAGACGGTGGCCGACCTGTCGAAGTTCTTCCGCCTCGAACCGGGCGACGTGATCTTTACGGGCACGCCCGAAGGCGTCGGCGCGGTGGTCGCGGGCGACGTGATGAAGGTCGGCGTCGAGCGTCTCGGCGAACTGACCGTGCGCGTGGTCTGACGCGCGTTCGTCGATTTCCTCGAAAGGTTACATCGTGCAACTGCATAGCTTTTTCAACAGTTCGACCTCCTACCGGGTGCGCATCGCGCTCGCGCTCAAAGGGCTGCCGTACGACACGCTGCCCGTGAACATCCGCACCGGCGAGCATCGCGACGCCGATTACGTCGCGCGGGTGAACCCGTCGGCCGCGGTGCCGGCGTTGACCGACGGCGATTTCCGTCTCGGCCAGTCGCTCGCGATCCTCGATTACCTCGACCAGATCCAGCCGACGCCTCGGCTGATCCCGCTCGAACCGTGGCGCCGAGCGCGCGTGCTGGAACTGGCGGCGCTGATCGCCTGCGACATCCATCCAGTCAACAACCTGCGCGTGCTGCGCTATCTCGACAGCGAACTGAAGGTCACGCCGCAGCAGAAGACCGCGTGGTACCGGCACTGGGTCGCGGAAGGGATGGCCGGCGTCGAGCGGCTGCTGGCCCGCGCGGATGACGGCCCGTGGTGCTTCGGCGATGCGCCGACGCTGGCCGACGTGTGTCTGGTGCCGCAGGTCGCGAACGCGTTGCGGATGGGTTGCGACCTGAGCGCGTATCCGCGCTGCCTCGCGGTGGTCGAGCACGCGCGGCACGAGCCGGCGTTCGAGGCCGCGCAACCGCAGCGGCAACCGGATTACGTCGCGTAACACGAATCGCGTACTAGAAGCAGGAGACGAACATGGACGAGACAATCAATAAAGGCCGGCGCGTACTCGTGATCGGCGGCGGTATCGGCGGGCTCGCGGCGGCGCTGGCGCTCGCGCGTCAGGGCATTCGCGTGAAGCTGCTCGAACAGGCCGAACGGATCGGCGAGATCGGTGCGGGCATCCAGCTCGCCGCGAACGCGTTCAATGCGCTCGATGCGCTGGGTGTCGGCGAGGCGGCACGCAGTCGAGCCGTATTGACCGACTGGCTGCAATTGATGGACGCGATCGATGCACGCGAGGTCGCCCGCATCGCTACCGGCGCCGCGTATCGCGAGCGCTTCGGCAATCCGTACGCGGTGATCCATCGCGCGGACATTCACCTGTCGATCTACGAGGCGGTCAAGGACCACCCGTTGATCGAATTCCGGACGAGCACGCAAGTGTGCGGCTTCGAGCAGGACGGCCGCGGCGTGACCGTGATCGACCAGCACGGCGAACGCTATCGTGCTGATGCGGTGATCGGCTGCGACGGCGTGAAATCCGCGATCCGTCAGGCGCTGATCGGCGACGCGCATCGCGTGACGGGCCACGTCGTGTATCGCGCGGTGGTGGACGTCGACGACATGCCGAAGGATCTGCGGATCAATGCGCCTGTCGTGTGGGCCGGCCCGCATTGCCATCTGGTTCACTATCCGCTGCGCGGCGGGCGGCAGTACAACCTCGTCGTCACGTTCCACAGCCGCGAGCAGGAGACCTGGGGCGTGCGCGAGGGCAGCAAGGAAGAGGTGCTGTCGTACTTCGACGGTGTCCATCCGCTGCCGAAGCAGATGCTCGATAGGCCGACGTCATGGAAGCGCTGGGCGACCGCCGACCGCGATCCGGTCGAGCGCTGGAGCGCGGGCCGCGCGACGGTGCTCGGCGACGCCGCGCATCCGATGACGCAATACATCGCGCAGGGCGCGTGCCAGGCGCTCGAGGACGCGGTGACGCTCGGCGCGGCCGTTGCGCAGACCGACGGCGATTTCGAGGCCGCGTTCGCGCTGTACGAACGCGTGCGGATTCCGCGCACCGCACGCGTGCTGTATTCGGCGCGCGAGATGGGGCGGATCTATCACGCGAAGGGTGTCGAGCGGCAGGTGCGCAACGGGCTGTGGGTCGGGCGCACCGATGCGCAGTTCTACGACGCGCTCGACTGGCTGCACGGCTGGCGTGCGGAGGATTGCCTGAAGACGGTCGTATAACGCACCCGTTCAGCCCGATTCCGGCGGCGCGCATTTCAACGACAGACGACGCGCGCCGCCTTCCTGGAGGAGACACCATCATGGCCGATACGCCGTCCATCGACGTCAGCGAATGGATCGACCGGCATCGCATTGCGCCGTTTCAGGCCGCGATCGTCGTCCTGTGCTTTCTGATCGTCGCGATCGACGGATTCGATACCGCGTCGATCGGATTCATCGCACCCGTCATTCGCTCGGAATGGGGCCTGTCGCCTGCGCAGCTCGCGCCGGTATTCGGCGCGGGATTGGCCGGGCTGATGGCCGGCGCGCTCGTATTCGGGCCGTTCGGCGACCGGTTCGGCCGCAAGCGGCTGCTGCTCGCATGCGTGGCGTGCTTCGGCATCGCGAGCGCCGCGTCGGGGAGCGCGGGCGGCCTGACCGAGCTGATCGTGTGGCGCTTCGTGACCGGGCTCGGGCTCGGCGGCGCGATGCCGAATGCGATCACGCTGACGTCCGAATACTGTCCGGCGCGACGTCGCTCGCTGCTCGTGACGACGATGTTCTGCGGTTTCACGATCGGCTCCGCGCTCGGCGGCCTCGCGGCCGCGTCGCTGATCGAGCACCACGGCTGGCGCGCGGTGCTGGTCGTCGGCGGCGTGGCGCCGCTGCTGCTCCTGCCGCTGCTCGCGTGGCGACTGCCGGAATCGGTGCGCTATCTCGTCAACCAGGGCGCGCCGTCCGCGCGGATCGCGACGCTGCTCGGTCGTATCGCGCCGGGTCCGCACCTCGCGCATGCGTCGTTCATCGCGCCCGCCGGCAAGCCGGCCGGGTCGCCGCTCGGGCGGCTGTTCGCCGCCGACCTGCTGCGCGGCACGCTGCTGCTGTGGCTCACGTTCTTCATGAGCCTGCTCGTCATCTACCTGCTGTCGAGCTGGTTGCCGACGTTGCTGCGCACGACTGGCGCGACGTTGCAGACGGCTGCACGCGTGACCGCGATGTTCCAGGTCGGCGGCACGCTTGGCGCGATCGTCCTGGGCTGGCTGATGGACCGCTTCGATCCGCATCGCGTGCTGGCCTGCAGCTATGCGGCGGCCGGCGCCTGCGTCGCGGCGATCGGCGTGTTCGCCGCGTCGCCGTGGGGTGCGGCGCTTGCGGTATTCGCCGCCGGCTTCTGCGTATCGGGCTCGCAGGTCGGGGCGAACGCCTTGTCGGCCGCGTTCTATCCGACCGAGTGCCGGACGACCGGCGTGAGCTGGGCGAACGGGATCGGTCGTGGCGGCTCGGTGGTCGGCTCGATGGCGGGCGGCGCGATGCTGGCGATGGGCGTGCCGCTGTCGACCGCGTTCGCCGTCGTTGCCGCGCCATGCGTGATCGCGGCGGTCGCGGTGCTGACGCTCGGCGTGGTTCGCGCCGGTGCGGCACGCGTGGCGGCCGCCGACGGGATGGCGGGCAGGCAGGCCTGATCGAAGGCGGGGCGGTTCGATTGCCGATTCGGTAAGCGGCGCGATGTTGCCGTAGCTCGCGTTGCCGGCAGACGTGTGCTTCGATGCGCTGTTCTGACGCCGCGCTGACGCATGGAGTCAAGATCGCGCCCGGTTCGATCTCCTCGAATTCGGACCGTTTCGCCGGCTATATCCGGCTGGCGTGCAAGCGCGTATCCGATGTGTCCGACGCATCCGATGCGGTGCATGAGACAGCGTTCGACACACTCGCCCGCCTCGTACGGGAAGCCATGGCGGCCGCGTGAGCGCGACGGCGGCGGCCGGCCGGACTTCCGAATACGCGAGTGCTCCGGCCGGACGCGGTACCGAAGCGGCAAGCCGTCGCCATTTCATCGGCCGACCGAGTGCGTGGCGAGGTGCTGGCGAATCAGCGACAGGTAACGGTCGCCGACCGAGAAATCGCGTGCGGCGCGCGGCCGGGCGGCGGCCGGCCGCAGCGTGGCCGGCGCGCTCATGCCCAGATATCGGCACACGGCGGACGGGAAGGGCTTGCGCGTATGCCCGAGCTGACGCGCCGCGCGTTCGACGCGGGCATCGCCGACCTGGGCTCGAAGCCACGCCAGCACTTGGCGATCGGTTTCGTTGACGATACGGACCAGATGTTCCATCGCGCGCCTCACTGTTCATAAATACAGTACTGTAAATATAACCAGTATTTGCGCTGACCGCAAGCGGGCGTGCGTCGGCTGGCCGTTCGGCCAGGGTCAGCGCACCGGCGCGGCGGCTCGCGTGATCCGGGCCGCGGCGGCGGCCGGGGCGGCGCGGCCGGTATAGCGCGCGTCGGTCAGCGTGCCGAGGAACGCGACGATGTCGTCGATTTCCGCGTCGGTGAGCGCGGGCGGCGTGCCGGGCCGGCGGTTCATCGGCGTCGAGTTGACGTTGATGTTGCCCCGATAGGCGGCCGGCACGTCGTCGAACGTTTGGGCGCCGTGGTACCAGAAGCCGGGATCGGTCGAGCGCGTGTTGTAGAACGCGACGGCGTCGCGCAGCGTCGTGAATACACCGTTGTGCATGAACGTCTGCTTGACCGCGACGTTGCGCAGCCCCGGCGTGCGCAGGTAGCCGCACCATTGCGTCGGTTCGGGCCAGCGCAGCCGACGCGCGGTGTCGCACAGCCCGTTGTCGAAATGGCGCGGATCGCGGTTCGCGGGCAGCGCGCGATTGCGCGGCACCGCGATCGCGTCGTAGCCGAAATCGGTGAACAGCGAGCGCTCCGGGCGGCTCGACGTGTCCGACAGCGTATGGCAGGTCATGCAATTGCCCTTGTCGGGATTCCGGAACAGCGCGAGGCCGCGCATCTCGGCCGGCGCGAGCGGCTTGCGCGTGCGCAGGAACGCATCGAAGCGCGACGTGAACGGCGCCATCTCGTCGCTCTGCAGATAGGCTTCGACGGCCGAACCCAACGCGCGCACCAGTTGCTCGGGGTCGCGGCGCACCGGCGCGCCGAAGCGCGCGGCGAGATCGGGCGCGAGTTCGGTCGCGTTGACCTTGCGCAGCAGCGCGGCCGGCGACCGGTTGTTCATCTCGTTCGGATCGAACAGCGGCCCGCGGATCTGCTCGGCGAGCGTATCCGCGCGGCCGTCGCTGAACAGGCCGCCGAACGGCGACGGCGCGGGCGCGTCGTCGTCCTGGTAGAAGTGGCGGCGCGGCACGTAGCGCACATAGAGCAGCGACGGCGCATTGCGCTGGCTGAAGCGCCCGGGCCGGCTGCCTTCCGGCACGCCGGGCCCCGCGAGCGATGCAGCCGACAGCGTCGGCGCGAACGCGCGACCCGGATCGTGGCAGCCCGCGCACGACATGCCGCGCGGCTCGGACAGCCGCGGGTCGAAGAAGATGCGGCGGCCGAGCGCGACGAGCGTCGGGTCCGGCGCGAAGCGCGCGGTGGCTGCGTCGATCTTGCCCGTCACCTGCGGCGTGCCGTTGCCGATCGTGTCGACGACGCGCGATGGCGGCGCGCCGGGAAGCAGGACCGTTTCGGCCGGTGCGGCGTGGGCCGCCAGCGTCAGACCGGCGAGCAGGGGTGCGACAAGCGTGCGCAACGTCTGCCGGCCGCGCCCCCTGCGGCCTTCATATCGAACTGCTTCACTCACGGCGCGATGAACCCCGTCTTGTCGCAGGCGAGCGTCCTGCCCGACTGGTTGCACGACGCCAGTCGCTTGCCGGCCGCCGAATACGCATGGAACACCCAGCCCGTCGCCGGCGCGGCGTTGCGCTCCATGATCAGGAAGCCGAAGCTGTTGTTGTGCGACAGCCGCTCGATCACGGCGCCCGGCGCGGGTGTCAGGCCGGCCGGGAACGGGTCGGGCAGCGCGACGTCGAGGTTGTCGCCGCCGTTGCCGGACACGATCGTCGCCGGGTGCCCGGACGAGAAGTTGATCGCCTGGAAATCGTGCACGTGGCCATGCAGCGCGACGTGCACGCCCGGCGGGTAGTACGCCTGCGCGTTGAGGCTCGACATCACCGACTGCAGCGCGAGGTTGCCCGGCGCCGGCGTGCTGCCGGCGATCGGTGCGAACGCGAGGATCGGGTGATGGTTCGTGAAGATCGTCGTCGTCATGCCGGCTTTCGACGCGAGCGATGCGACCGTCTGGAATTGTTTCTGGTAGATGCCGAACTGCGCGTCGGTCGTCTTCAGCGGCGTGCGGCCGACCTTCGCGGTGTCGAACACGATCACCTGCGAGCCGCCGCCGAGCGACACCGCATAGGGTTCCGAATAGTTCGCGTTGTTGTCGTTGGCCGGATCGTCGCACGAGCGGGCGGCTGAATACGGGCGCGGGTCGAGGAAGCGGAACCAGCCCTGGCCCGCCCGTGCGCATTCCTCGTGGTTACCGCGCACGACGACCCACGGCGCCTTCGCGAGTAGCGGCGCGGCCGGGCGGAACAGGTCGGCTTGCCACGTATCCCAGCCGTAGCCCCACGGGCTGTCCTTGCAGCCGGCGATGTCCGGCGGGCACGCGTTCTCGCGATAGTGATAGTCGCCGACGTGCAGCACGAGATCGGGCGACAGCTTCGCGACACTGGCCGCGATCGTGTCGAGCGGCCAGACCGCGGCATCGTTGCACGCCTGCCATGCGTTGTCGGCCTTCTTCATCCGGCAGCCCGTGTCGGCGATGATCGCGATGCGCTGCGGCTGCGCTTTCGGCAGCGGCAGCGTGCGGCCCGCGACGCTCGCCGCCTGGGCGCCGGCCGGCAGTGTGGCCTCGCACACGGACACCGGGAAGCTCGACGGCTTCGAATCGGCCGGATCGCTGGCGGTCGGCCGCTGGGCGACGGTCGCGGCGCCCGCGCGCAGCGTCATGCGCGACACCTTGTCGTCGACGGTCAGTTGCGGGCACAGCGGATCGCTGGCCGACGCGGGCGTGTAGTTCGTGATCACGCGCGCGATCGCCTGGTTCGCGTCGCCGATCTCGACCCATGCGGCCTGAACGTTGGCCGAGGCGCTGGCCGGATCGTCGGGCGTATCGATGTGATTCGAGCACGCGGACAGCGCGGCGAGGGCAGCAAGGGGAGCGCAGCGCACGAGCAGCGCGCGCGTGAGGAGTCGTCGCATGGGAGGGAGGCACCGTAGGAAAGTCGTCAACGATACGCAGCGCGAATGTAAGAAATGTGAAAAGCGGGGCGTGTCCTGGCTGACCCTTGACTTCAAGCCGGCTTGAAGCAGCACAGTCCGGTTCGTCATCAATGAATCGGAAGGGGATCGACGATGGAAGCCAACCGGCCCAACGAAGCGCAATCCGCGCTCTGGAACGGTCCGTCAGGGCGCGCGTGGGTCGATGCGCAGGCGCCGCTGGACCGGATGTTCGAGCCGTTCGAGCCGCTGCTGGCGGAGGCCGCGGCAGCATCGTTTGCCACGCGCGTGCTCGATGTCGGCTGCGGCACCGGCGCGGTTACGCTCGCGATCGCGCGGCGGCTCGGTGCGAGCGCGCAGTGCACGGGCATCGACATTTCGGCGCGGATGATCGATGCCGCCCGGGCGCGTGCCGAACGCGGCGGCGTGCCCGCCCGGTTCGTGTGCGCGGACGTGCAGACGCATGCGTTCGAGCCGGCGAGCGTCGACCTGATCGTGTCGCGTCTCGGCGTGATGTTCTTCGACGATCCGGTACGGGCGTTCGCGAACCTGCGGCAGGCGGCGCGGCCGGGCACGCCGATGCGGTTCGTCGCGTGGCGCGGCGCGGCCGACAACCCGTTCATGACGACGGCCGAGCGGGCGGCCGCGCCGCTGCTGCCGAACCTGCCCGTGCGGCAGCCCGGCGCACCGGGCCAGTTCGCGTTCGGCGACCGGCAGCGGATCGCGTCGGTGCTGTCGGACAGCGGCTGGGCCGACGTTGCGATCGAGCCGGTCGACCGGGTGTGCGTGCTGCCGGAATCCGCGCTGGACGACTACATTGCCCGGCTGGGCCCGGTGGGTCTTGCGTTGCAGGAAGCGGACGAAGCGACGCGGCGGCGCGTGGTCGATGCGGTGCGTGCCGCGTTCGGGCGTCACGTGCACGGCGCGGAGGTGCGCTTCGATGCGGCGTGCTGGCTCGTGACGGCGCGCGCGCCGTTCGCATGACGCGTAACGTGAAAGCAGCGGATCAAGGCCGGGGCGGTGGCCTGTTCGCCCCGCACGTGGCCGTGCCCGTGTGACGAAGCGGGGCCATGCGACCCGCGTGCGTCAGCGCTTCCGCGCGCGTAGCATCAGCCAAGCGCAGCCGCCGGCCGCCAGCACGAGGCCGAGCAGGACGGCCTCGGCGCCGAGCGCGAAACCGGGCGGCATGTCGCCGCTGTTCGGCACCGGCGCCAGATTGCCGGCCATCGCGACGGCGCCGCCGGCGAGCAGCGCCGCGCAGACGATCCAGTAGATCTTGCCGGGCAGTGCCGCGGCGCGGATTCGCCACAGCGCGATGCCGGCGCCGCCGAGGTACAGCACGGCGAGCGTGCCGAGCGCGATGATGTCGGCCGCGCGGCTTTGCAGCAGCCCGCTCATTCGGCCTCCGTCGCGTGCCCCGGTGCCCGGCTCAGCAGATGCGTGCGGGTGTCTGCCGCGAGCGACACGTAGCGTTCATATTGGCGCAGCACGTCGGCGATCACTTCGTCGCCGCGCAGGTATTCGATGTCGTAGCCGAGCCGGCCGTCCTCGAAGAACGTGACGATGCCATGGACATGCGCACGCGTCTCGTCCGGCTCGGCCGCCTCGCGCACCAGGAACGCGGCCGCGGATTTCGCGGTGACGCGCACGCCGTACACGAAATCGCGGTGTTCGGCGGTCGGTACGGTGAGCCGCACTGCATCGTCGCTGTCGCGCTGCACGTGCGCATCGACGCCGCTCGCGCGCAGCTCGTCGGCGACCTTGCGCAGCGCGGGTTCGACCGTTTCCGCGACGAACTGGCGCGCCTCGGCCTCGGTCGTCTGCCGCAGGATGTGCGTCAGGCGATGGCGCCAGTGCTGGCCGGTCCAGAAGCTCGTTGCAGGCGCAACGTCCTGCGAGTAGTGCGCGCGGTCGGCCGCGAGCCCGCGCCACAGCCCGTAGCACAGCGCGAGCATGATGATGGCGACCGGCAGCGCGGCGATCAGCGTCATCGCCTGCAGCGCGCCGAGCCCGCCCGCGACGAGCAGCACCGCGGCCGTCACGCCGAGCAGCGCGGCCCAGAACAGCCGCTGCCAGACCGGCGAATGCGCATTGCCGCGCGTCGCGATCTGGTCGATCACGAACGCGCCCGAATCGGCGGACGTGACGAAGAACACCGCGATCAGCACGATCGCGACGATCGACAGCAGTTGCGGCAACGGCAGGAAATCGAAGAAGCGGAACAGCAGCGCATCGACGTTGGTCGCCGTCTGCGCGAGCGCGCCGGCCGCGCCGTGCGTATCGAGCCAGATCGCGCTGTTGCCGAACACGGTCATCCACACGAGGTTGAACGCGGTCGGCACGAGCAGCACGCCGATCACGAACTGGCGGATCGTGCGGCCGCGCGAGATGCGCGCGATGAACATGCCGACGAACGGCGACCACGACACCCACCACGCCCAGTAGAGGATCGTCCAGCCGCCGAACCAGCCTTCCTCGCGCGGCGGCGCGTACGCATAGGTGCGGAACGACAGGTCGACGAGGCTCGACAGGTACTGGCCGATGTTGTCGCCGAGCGCGCGCAGCAGAAAGGCCGTCGGGCCCGCGACCACCACGAAGGCGAGCAGCAGGAATGCGAGCAGCAGGTTCAGTTCGGACAGCCGGCGCACGCCCTTGTCGAGGCCGGTCGCGGCCGATACGCCCGCGAGGACCACGACCGCCGCGACGAGCCCGATGCGGAACAGGTTGCTGCCCGTGTCCCATCCGGCGACCGTATGCAGGCCCGCGCTCAGCTGCATCACGCCGTAGCCGAGCGTCGTTGCGATCCCGGCGACCGTGCCGACCAGCGCGAACGCATCGACGGTGTGGCCGATCCAGCCGTTGATGCGCTCGCGCAGCACCGGATACAGCCCGGAGCGCAGCGTCAGCGGCAGGTTGTAGCGGAAGCCGAAGTACGCGAGCACGAGCCCCATCAGCCCGTAGATCGCCCACGCATGGAAGCCCCAGTGGAAGAAGGTCATCAGCATCGCCTCGCGCGCGGCGGCGGGCGTGCCGGGGTCGACGGTGGGCGGCTTCAGGAAATGCTGCATCGGCTCGCCGACGCCGAAGTACATCAGGCCGATGCCCATGCCGGCCGCGAACAGCATCGCCGTCCACGACACGAAGCTGAATTCCGGTTCGGCATCGTCGGGGCCGAGCCGGATATTGCCGAAGTCGCTGGCGGCGATCAGCACGAGAAACACGAGGAAGCCGGTGACGGCGAGCACGTAGAACCAGTCGAACCGGGCGATAACCCATTGCTGGCCGGCGGAGAACAGTGCGCCGGCTTCGCTCGGGTGCAGTGCGCACACGACGAGTAGCGCGCCGATCACGGCGAGCGCGGGCAGGACGACCTGCGGCTTGAATGTCGTGCGGGGCGAGGGACGGGAATCCGGCATGGCGGGCATCCAGTTGTGGGCGCAACGAGGCGCGACGCCGCCCGGCGCGCACCTTGCGCGTCGGACCCTGATACGGCGTGCGTCGAGTGTACCGCGGTGTCAGGACTGCAAGAAGGGGCATGCAGAAGGGTAAACCTGACGAATTGTAAGGTGTCGGGGCGATCGAGAAAACCCGCGCGGTGTGCGCGGCGGGCCGGCGGGGCGGGGAAAACGCAGCGACGGACGCCCGGACGGCGCACGCACGGCATGCGCATCGTCCGGGCAAGGGGCGGCGCGAGGAAGGCGTCGCCAGGCGGGTTCAGAACGTGACGGCGATCCCGGCCATGCCGACGAACTGGCCATGCGTCGTCGACGGCGTGAGCTGCTGCGAATCGCCGACGATCGGCGCCGCGTCGACGATGTGCCCGGCGCCTTGCGCGCCGAGCGTCTGCCCGCTCGAATGCGTGTACGCCTGCAGCGCGTAGAGCGTCGTGCGTTTCGACAGGCTGTACGACTCCTTCAGCGAATATTGTTGATAGCGGGCCGCGCTCGCGACACCGTTCGCCTTCGATGCGAGCGTGTACGCGAATGCGCCGGCCACCGAGAACGTCGGCGTGAAGCGGTATGCGGCAAGCGCGCCGTAGGTGTTGAACACGGCCGTGTCGGTGAACGCCGAGCCGTTGCCGGGCAGGTACTTCACGTTCGAATAGTTGAGCCCCATCGTCAGGTCGCCGAGCGTGTAGTTGCCGGCCGCCGCCACCTGTTCGACCGCTTTCGCGCTCAGGTAGCCCTGGTTCAGCACGGACACCGCGAAGCTGCCCGACGATGCGGTGGCCGGGTTCAGGAAGCCCGCGGACGAGCCCGAGCTGTTGATCCGCAGGTAGCCGGCCGCGATCCCGATCGGCCCGTTCGCGTAGCGCAGCGCGGCGCTGAACGTGTTGCCCTTGCCGGTCGCGCCCGCAATGCCGCCGAATGCGTACATCGCGCTCGCGGTCAGCCCGGCGAAGGTCGGCGACGTATAGGTAACCGAATTGTTCACGCGGATCGTGGTGTCGAGGCCGTCGATGTCGCCCGGATGCGCGCCGGTGGCGCCGGTCAGCCAGCTGCTCGACGCGTACGGGCCGACGAACAGGAAGTAGGGCGTGTACTGGCGACCGGCCGTGACCGTACCGTAGCTGGCGTTGCGCAGGCCGACGAAGGCCTGGCGATTGAATAGCGTGCCGGCGGCGGCCTGCGCGCCCGTATTCAGGTTGAAACCGGCCTGCAGGTCGAAGATCGCGTGCGTGCCGCCGCCGAGATCCTCGTCGCCGCGCAGCCCGAACTTCGACGCATACAGGTTGCCGTCGCGCATGTAGATGTTCGAGTGCCCCTGCTGGTTGTTCACGTACGCGAGCGAATCGTCGACCACGCCGTACAGCGTGACGCTGCTCTGTGCGTGGGCGGCGGTCGTGCCGAGCGAGGCGGCCGATAAAATCAGGATTGCATAACGGTTGACGGGTGCTTTCATGCTCGATCTCCAGGTCTCTTCATCTTTTCAAGGGGGCGGGAGGCTGAATGCCTCCTCTGTGGCAGGCGGCGAGCCGCGCGAACGGCCCGCCTGATCGGGTTGGCTTCAGTGGTTCATTGATCGAACGCGACGACGAGGCGGCGCCACGCGCCGTCCTGCGCATCCTGCTCGACACGCGCGCCGCGCACGGCAATCGCGCCTTGCAGCGACGCGGGCAGCAGGATTTCGACGCGGTCGGACGGACGTGCCGGGTGGCCGTCCCAGCGGACCGACACGCCGAGCACGCCAGATGCCTCGCGGCCGGTCTCGATGCGCCACAGGCCGTATTCGCCGTCGCGCCATGCTTCGGTCTCGCCATCGTCCTCCACGCATTCGCCGTACGCGACGCCGTCCTCGATCCGCGGTGCGACGAGGAAGCCACGCGTGTCGGCGCGCGTACCGAAATGCTGTTCCGCGACGTTCAGCGGCAGCACGCGGCCTTCGCGCAGCAGCATCACCGGCGTGTCGAGCGGTGCGGGGAGCGTCACGCTCGCGCCGCCGTCGAACGACTGCGCGCTCGCGCAGCACGTCCAGCGTGCGCCCGACGGCAGGTACACCGTGCGTTCGGTCTGGCCGGGCTCGACGACCGGCGCGACCAGCAGCGCGTCGCCGAGCATCATGTCGTCGCACGCGTCGTAGCAGCGCGCATCGCCGGGGAAATCGGCGAGGGTCGACCGCAGCACGGGCTCGTAGCGCGTCGTGGACAGCCACAGCAGGTGATAGAGGTACGGCAGCAGCCGGTAGCGCTGCTTGATCAGCGACGCGATCTGCGCGGTGATCTCGGGGTACATCCACGGTTCGTTGACGGTGCCGTCGTCGTTCCATGAGTGGATGCTGAAGCGCGGCATGAAGATGCCGAACTGCACCCAGCGCAGCAGCAATTCGGGCGACGGCGCAGGGCCCGAGAAGCCGCCGATGTCGTGGCCGATGTTCGACACGCCCGACAGCGCGAGGCCGAGGCCCATCTTCAGGTTGTAGCGCAGCGTTTCCCACGACGTGTAGTTGTCGCCCGACCACGTCTGCACGTAGCGCTGCATGCCCGCGCCGCCCGAGCGCGACACGAGGAACGGCCGCCGCGCCGGCGCATGTGCGCGCTGCGCGTCGCGCGACGCGCGCATCATCAGCATCGTCTGCAGCACCTTCGCCTCGCGCGCCGGGAACGGCTGGCCGAAGCCGTGCGCGATCGCGTCGGGCGACCAGATCTCGTATTCGTTGTTGTCGTTCCAGGTCGATTCGATCCCGTATTCCAGCAGCGCCGACGTGACCTGCTCGCGCCACCAGCGGTACGCGTCCGGCTGCGTGAAATCGATGTACGCGCCGACTTCGTCCCAGAACTGCACCCATGCGGGCTCGCCCGATGCGGAACGGATCAGCAGCCCGCGCCGCGCGGCGTCGTCGAACGCGGGATGGTCGCGCAGCAGGCACGGCTTGATGTTCGCGCACAGGCGGATGCCGTTGTCGCGGTAATGCTGCACGAAGCCTTTCGCATCGGGAAACTTGTCGCGGTTCCAGTTGAACACGTAGCGCTTCGCGCCGATCGACGTATAACCCGATGACAGGTGGAACGAATCGCACAGGATGTCGTGCGTGTCGCACTGCTCGACGAACTGGTTCATCTGCTGCTGCGCGTCCGGCGCGTCGGTGTAGCTCATCGTGGAGCCCGAATAGCCGAGCCCCCATTTCGGCGTGCGCGCGGGGCGCCCGGTGAGCCACGTGAAGCGCCGCGCGGCCGCGAGCGGCGTAGCGGGCGACGCGATGAAGTAGTAGTCGAGATCGCCGTGTTCGGCGACGAAGTAGCGATAGAGCCCGTGGTAGTTGTCGAGCTCGCGGCCCATGTCGAACGCGCAGTCGGACAGCGTGTCGTAGAACAGCCCGAAGCCCTGGCCCGCATCGGGCGACCACGTGATGTAGAACGGGATGTGCTTGTACAGCGGGTCGGTGTGCTTCGCGCTGTAGCCCATCGCGTCGATGTTGCGCATCTCGAAGCGGGCGCCCGTGCGATCGAGTTCGCCCGCGCGTTCGCCGAGGCCGAACACCTGGTCGCCGCGCTCGCGGGCGACGTAGTGATACGCGCGATCGTCCCACCAGCCGAAGTTGTACGCCTGCGTCGCGCGGTCGGCGAGCGCGACGCGCCATGCGCCGTCCGCGCCGCGCAGCGACCACGTGCAGTGGCCGCCTTGCCGGCGCACCGCGAGCCGGATCTGCGCGGTTTCGATGCGCACGGCGTCGTCGTCCTCGGCGAAGTCGTAGTGGGGTAGCGTGAAGTCGCTCAGGTCGAGGCGGTCGCGCCCGTCGAGCGGCACGTCGTCGAGGCCCGGCGCGATCGTCCACGTGCGCGGGGTGCGCGCCGTCGCGTCGGGCAGCACGCGTACCCGCACGATGTCGTCCTCGAGCACGAAGATTTCGACGGTGGCGCCCGTCTCGGACGCGAGCAGTACGCGGTTCGCGTGGTGGCTGGCGACGCGGAACACGGGCGGATGAAGGAGCGAAGTCATGAAGGCGGTTCCTGGTGAAAACGGATGTCAGGCGTGCTGCGCGAGCAGGCGTTCCTGTTTCGACTGGCCGCGGATCAGCAGCGCGAGCAGCGTGACGCCGATGATGTCGAACAGGCCGAGGCACGCGAACAGCGGCGCATAGCCGATCTTGTCGGCGAGCGCGCCGACCAGCAACGAGAAGCCGAGGCCGCCGATCCACGCGGCCATCCCGGCGAAGCCGCTCGCGGTGCCGACTTCCTCGGGGTCGAACACGTCGGCCGACAGCGTGTTGACGAGCGCGGAGATCATCTGGTGCGCGAAGCCGCCGACGCAGAACAGCGCGATCGCGGTGTACGGCGACGACGCGAGCCCGATCATCGCCGGCCCGAGCATCAGCAGCGCGCCGAGCGCGACGCCCGCGACGCGCGACCACACGAGCGGCAGCTTGAAGCGATTCGCGAGGTAGGGCGACAGGTAGCCGCCCGCGATGCCGCCCAGGTCGGCCGCGAGAAACGGCATCCACGCGAACACCGCGATCTGCGTGAGCGGCATGTGGCGCTCGGTCGCGAGGTACAGCGGAATCCAGAAGCTGAAAGTTTGCCACGCGGGTTCCGCGAAGAAGCGCGGCAGCGCGATCGCCCAGAAACGTCGGGCGGTGACGACGTCGCGGATACGGCGCTTCGACACGGGCGGCATCGTGGCCTGGCCGTCGCGGATCAGCGTGCGTTCCTGCGGCGTGATGCGCGGATGGTCGGCCGGCGACCGGTACTGCGTGTACCAGAGGGCGGCCCAGACGAACCCGAGCGCGCCGGTGGCCATGAACGCGGCCTGCCAGCCGAACCGCATCGACAGGAACACGACGAGCGGCGGCGCGATCGCGGCGCCGAGCGACGTGCCCGCGTTGAAGTAGCCGACCGCGACGGATTTCTCGCGATCGGGAAACCATTCGGCGACGGCCTTCATTCCCGACGGAATCGCGGCGGCCTCGAACAGGCCCAGCAAGCCGCGCAGGATGCCGAGCGACAGCCAGCCCGACGCGAAGCCATGCGCGACGCCGACCACCGACCACAGCATCGCGAACAGCGCGAACCCGAGCCGCAGCCCGATCAGGTCGACGATGAACCCGCATACCGGCTGCATGATCGTGTAGCCGATCTGGAACGCGCCGACGATGTACGAGTACTGCTGCGTCGAGATCGCGAACACCTGCTTGAGCTCGGGCGCGAGCACCGCGAGGGAATTCCGTGCGAGGTAGTTGAGGATCGTGCCGAGACACACGAGCACGATGATCCACCAGCGCAACGCCTTGACTGTCTTCACTGCTGTCTCCTGTCAGGGAGGGCGGGCGCGCGGCGCCTGCCCGGTCCGTGAGGGCCATCCGTTCGGGACGGCTTGTTTCGTTTATTCGTACGATGTCCGATCTTGATGTCCGCCGGTTTTGCCGGTTTATATCGAAATCACGGTGTTCGAGCGAACATTTCGTCGTCATCAACCTGCAATGTTATCTGACGACTGATCATTTTCGAACATCCTATGTTCGAATGCGAATCCGGTCAACGTGAATCTGCATTCGAACGAACGTACTCGGGGTTTTCCCGATGAGCGAGGTAATCGCTCGCGCGGCGGCGCAGGACGGTTGCCCGTCAAAGGCCCGTGCGACGGGGCCGGATGATCGTCAGGAGGGACGACGCACGCCGGATGGGGCGTGACAACCCTGATGAAAATTTATTTCTTTTCGGAAATCGGATTGTGTAAATTCATTTTCATCGAACCTTGCAACAACCCTTCGCATGACGCCTCTCGTTCCGCCCGATGTCAGTCACGACGAACCCGCGATCGCCGAGCGGATCGCGTCGACGATGCCGTTGATGACGCCGATTCACCGGCGCATGGGCGAATTCGTGCTCGCGAACCCGTTTCGCGCGGCGACGATGCGGATCGACGAGCTCGCGCAGGCGGTGAATGCGTCGATCGCGACCGCGAACCGCTTCGCGAAGGCACTCGGTTTCGACGGCTATCCGGCGATGCGCGCGGCGCTCGTGCGCGGCTTCGAGGCCACGCTCGGGCCGGTCGAACGGCTGCGTTCCGCGCAGGAGCAGGAGTCCGGCGTACGCGGCGCCGCATGGATCGACGCGGTGTTCGACCAGGCTGCCGCCAACATCGAGAACACGCGTGCGCAACTGGATGCGGCCGACGTCGAGGCGGCGGTCGAGGCGATCGTTGGCGCACGGCGCGTGCTGATTCTCGGCGCCGGGTCGAGCGCATTTCTCGCCGGGCTGATGGAGCACGGGCTGTCGGTGTGCCACGACAACGTGCAATCGCTCGCGTTGCTCGGCGGCCCGTCGCATGCGGCGCGGCGCCTGTATACGGCCGACTCGCGCGATCTCGTGATAGCGCTCGCGTGTCCGCGCTACGTGAAGGACACGATCGAGCTGGCTCGCCGTGCGGCGGCGCGCGGCGCGCGCGTGCTCGGCATCACCGACGGCCCGCAATCGCCGCTCGCGCCGATCGCGTCGCTGAACCTGTACGTGAAGGCCGAGCGGCGTTTCGCGGCCACGTCGGAAGCCGCCGTGCTGACGATGATCGAGGCGCTGATCGATGCGGTCGCGCTGCGCACCCACCGGTCCGCGAAATCCGCCGCCGAGATGACCGAATTCCTGCTGCCGTGGCTCGTGCAGCCGCAAGCGGCTTTGCCGGCCGCCAACCCTTCTTCCGCTCGTCCGAAAAAATCATGACTTCATCCGCGATCGTCGCGATTCACGGCGGCGCAGGCACGATCCTGCGCGAAGCGATGGATACCGACACCGAACGTCGGTACCGCGCTGAACTCACCGCGATCCTGCAGGCCGCGCAACAGGTGCTGGCCGAGGGCGGTAGCGCGCTCGACGCCGTCACCGTCGCGGTGCGGATGCTCGAGGATTGCCCGCTGTTCAACGCCGGGCGCGGCGCCGTCTATACGGCCGAAGGCAAGCACGAACTCGATGCGGCGGTCATGGACGGCGCGACGCTCGGCGCCGGGGCGATCTGCTGCGCGACGCGCGTGCGCAACCCGGTGCTCGCCGCGCGGCGCGTGATGGAGGCGAGCGAGCACGTGCTGTTCGCCGGCGCGGGCGCCGATGCGTTCGCGGCCGCGCAGGGGCTCGAACTGGCGGAACCCGGCTACTTCGACACCGAATCGCGGCATGCGCAGTGGGTGAAGGCGCGCGCGGCGGCCGGCATGATGCTCGACCACGACGCGGCCAGCTTCGCATTCGGCGGGGCCGCACAACCCGCCGCACAACCCGCCGCACAACCCGCCGCACAACCCGCCGCACAACCCGCCGAGCCGCTCGATCCGGACCGCAAGCACGGCACGGTCGGCGCGGTCGCGTGCGACCTGAACGGCCACATCGCGGCGGCGACGTCGACGGGCGGCATCACGAACAAGCAGCCGGGGCGCGTCGGCGATTCGCCGATCATCGGCGCCGGCTGCTATGCGGACGACGCGACTTGCGCGGTCTCCGCGACAGGCACCGGCGAGATGTTCATCCGGCTCGCGACCGCGCATGACGTGGCCGCGCAGATCGCGTATCGCGGCGCGTCGCTCGCCGACGCCGCGCACGACGTCGTGATGAACAAGCTGCCGCGCCTCGCGGGCCGCGGCGGGATCATCGCGGTCGACGCGCACGGCAACGTCGCGATGCCGTTCAACACCGAAGGGATGTATCGCGGCTACGCACGCGTCGGTGAAGCGCCGGTCGTCGGCATCTACCGCGACGATGCGGCCTGAATCCGGATCGCACGAGGAGATACGCCATGACTTCGAGCCGTAACCCGTCGTCCCTGGCGCTGCCCGAGCAGCGCGTGGTGGCCGTCGACGACCTCTCGGTCACGTTCCGCCGCGAAGGCGCGACGTTCGACGCGGTGCGCAACGTGTCGTTTCACGTCGATCGCGGCGAGACGCTCGCGATCGTCGGCGAATCGGGCTCGGGCAAGTCGGTCACGTCGCTCGCGCTGATGCGGCTGGTCGAGCACGGCGGCGGCGAGATCACGAGCGGCCGGATCGCGTTCCGGCGCCGTGGCGGCGCGCTGGTCGATCTCGCGCGGGCGAGCGCCGCGACGATGCGCGGCATCCGCGGCGCGGACATCGCGATGATCTTCCAGGAGCCGATGACGTCGCTGAACCCGGTGTTCACCGTCGGCGACCAGATCAGCGAGGCGATCGCGCTGCACCAGTCGAAGGGCGCGGCCGAAGCCCGCGCGGAAGCGCTGCGGCTGCTCGATCTCGTGCGCATCCCCGAAGCGCGCCGCGTGTTCGCGCGCTATCCGCACCAGCTGTCGGGCGGGATGCGGCAGCGCGTGATGATCGCGATGGCGCTGTCGTGCCGGCCCGCGCTGCTGATCGCCGACGAGCCGACGACCGCGCTCGACGTGACGATCCAGGCGCAGATCCTGCAACTGGTGCGCGGGCTGCAGGACGAAATGAACATGGGCGTGATCTTCATCACGCACGACATGGGCGTGGTGGCCGAAGTGGCCGACCGCGTGCTCGTGATGTATCGCGGCGAGAAGGTCGAGGAGGGCGAGTCGGACCGCATCTTCGCGACGCCCGCGCATCGCTACACGCGGGCGCTGCTCGCGGCCGTGCCGCGGCTCGGCTCGATGCAGGGCACCGACGCGCCCGAGAAATTCCCGCTGCTGAAGGTGGACGGCACCAGCGCGACGGCCGCGGCGCCGACCACGACGTCCGCCGCGAACGACGCGCAGCCGCCCGTCGATCACGCCGCGCCGCCGATCCTGCGCGTGCGCGATCTCGTCACGCGCTTTCCGGTGAAGAGCGGCGTGTTCGGCCGCGTGTCGCAGTACGTGCATGCGGTCGAACGCGTGAGCTTCGAGCTGCGCGCGGGCGAGACGCTCGCGCTCGTCGGCGAATCGGGCTGCGGCAAGTCGACCACCGGCCGTTCGCTGTTGCGTCTCGTCGAATCGCAAAGCGGCTCGATCGAATTCGACGGCCGCGACATCAGCGCGCTGAAGGGTTCGGACCTGCAGGCGTTGCGCCGCAACATCCAGTTCATCTTCCAGGACCCGTTCGCGTCGCTGAACCCGCGCCTGACCGTCGGCTTCTCGATCATGGAGCCGCTGCTCGTGCACGGCGTCGCGAGCGGCAGCGAGGCGCAGGCGCGCGTCGACTGGCTGCTCGACAAGGTCGGCCTGCCGCCGGAGGCCGCGCGTCGCTATCCGCACGAATTCTCGGGCGGCCAGCGCCAGCGGATCGCGATCGCGCGTGCGCTTGCGCTGAATCCGAAGGTCGTGATCGCCGACGAATCGGTGTCGGCGCTCGACGTGTCGGTGCAGGCGCAGATCGTCAACCTGATGCTCGACCTGCAGCGCGAGCTCGGCGTCGCGTACCTGTTCATCTCGCACGACATGGCCGTCGTCGAGCGCATCAGCCATCGCGTCGCGGTGATGTATCTCGGCCAGATCGTCGAGATCGGCCCGCGCCGCGCGGTGTTCGAGGCGCCGCAGCATCCGTACACGAAGAAGCTGATGAGCGCGGTGCCGGTGGCCGACCCCGCGCGCCGGCATGCGCCGCGCCAGCTTGCCGCGGACGAGATTCCGAGCCCGATCCGCGCGGTCGGCGACGAGCCGGTCGTCGCGCCGCTCGTCGCGGTCGGCCCCGATCATTACGTCGCGACGCATCGCGTCGGCGGCGCGTACTGAACGCGCGGGAGGTCGCCCATGGACCGAAGCTGCGCACGAGCAAGGCAACGGCGTCTTTTCCCGAAAGGGGGCAGTCACGCCGCGATTTCCACCACGCGTTACCGAATCATCCACAGGAGCCCAGCAAGATGAACAAGTCGTATTCGTTCCCGATGTTCCGTCCGCGCGCGCTGTTCGCCGCGGGGGCCGGCGCGCTCGCGCTGTCGGTCGCGGTGCCCGCGTTCGCGCAGCAGAACGTCGTGGTCGCCGTGTACTCGACGTTTACGACGATGGACCCGTACGACGCGAACGATACGGTGTCGCAGGCTGTCGTCAAGTCGTTCTACGAAGGCCTGTTCGGTTTCGACCGGAACATGAAGCTCGTCAACGTGCTGGCGACCAGCTATACGGCGTCGCCGGACGCGAAGGTGTACACGGTCAAACTGCGCCAGGGCGTGAAG
Source organism: Burkholderia sp. E168m15 (assembly GCF_016586105.1). NCBI lineage: Bacteria > Pseudomonadati > Pseudomonadota > Betaproteobacteria > Burkholderiales > Burkholderiaceae > Burkholderia > Burkholderia sp. E168m15. The sequence continues at coordinate 62,208 of NZ_BCPO01000148.1, read as the reverse complement.
TTCCACGACGGCACCGACTTCAATGCCGCCGCGGTGAAGGCGAATTTCGACCGCGTGACCGATCCGGCGAACAAGCTGAAGCGGTACGGCCTGTTCCGGGTGATCGAGAAGACCGAAGTGGTCGATCCGAACACCGTGCGATTCACGTTGCGCGAGCCGTTCTCGGCGTTCATCAACACGCTCGCGCACCCGTCCGCGGTGATGATTTCGCCGGCCGCGCTGAAGAAGTGGGGGCGTGACGTGTCGCTGCATCCGGTCGGCACCGGCCCGTTCGAGTTCGTCGAATGGAAGCAGACCGACGACATGAAGGTGAAGAAATTCGCCGGCTACTGGAAGAAGGGCTATCCGAAGGTCGATGCGATCGACTGGAAACCGGTGGTCGACAACAACACGCGCGCCGCGCTGATCAAGACCGGCGAGGCCGATTTCGCGTTCACGATTCCGTTCGAGCAGGCGACCGATCTGAAGAGCAATCCGAAGGTGGACTTGATCGAGGCGCCGTCGATCATCCAGCGCTACATTTCGCTGAACACGCGGCAAAAGCCGTTCGATAACCCGAAGGTGCGCGAAGCGCTGAACTACGCGGTCAACAAGGAGGCGCTCGCGAAGGTCGTGTTCGCCGGTTACGCGACGCCGCAGACGGGCGTGGCGCCGACGGGCGTCGAATACGCAACGAAACTCGGGCCCTGGCCGTATGACCCGGCGAAGGCGCGCGCGCTGCTGAAGGAGGCCGGCTATCCGAACGGCTTCGAATCGACGCTGTGGTCCGCCTACAATCACACGACGGCGCAGAAGGTGATCCAGTTCGTCCAGCAGCAGCTCGCGCAGGTCGGCGTGAAGGTGCAGGTGCAGGCGCTCGAGGCCGGCGAACGGGTTGCCCGGGTGGAGAGCGCCCAGGATGCGGCGAAGGCGCCGGTGCGGATGTACTACAGCGGCTGGTCGGCGTCGACGGGCGAGGCGAACTGGGCCCTGTCGCCGCTGCTTGCGTCGGAGTCGGCGCCGCCGAAGTTGTACAACACGGCGTACTACAAGAACGGTCTGGTCGACGACGATCTCGCGCAGGCACTCTCCACGACCGATCGCGCGAAGAAGGCCAGCCTCTACGCCGATGCGCAGAAGCAGATCTGGGCCGACGCGCCGTGGATCTTCCTCGTGCAGGAGAAGATCGTCTACGCACGCAGCAAGCGCCTGCAGGGCATGTACGTGATGCCGGACGGCTCGTTCAACTTCGACGAAATCTCGCTGAAATGACGGCGGTTTGCCCGCCACGCAGTGCCGGCGGCGCGAGCCGCCGGTGCGCTGATTCGATCGGTGTCCCATGCTGAATTTCCTCGTCAAACGCCTGTTCGGCCTGCTGCCCACGCTCGCGATCGTCGCGGTGCTGGTGTTCCTGTTCGTGCACCTGCTGCCCGGCGACCCGGCGCGGCTCGCGGCCGGCCCCGAAGCCGACGACGCGACGGTCGCGCTCGTGCGTGCCGATCTTGGGCTCGACAAGCCGATGCCGACCCAGTTCGCGAACTTCTTCGTGAAGATCGCGCACGGCGATTTCGGCATCTCGACGCGCAGCAAGCGGCCGGTGTCGACCGAGATCGGGGAGCGCTTCATGCCGACGCTGCTGCTCACGCTCGTCAGCATGGTGTGGGCGACGGCGATCGGGATGGCGATCGGGATCGCGTCGGCCGTGTGGCGCAATCGCTGGCCCGACCGACTCGGGATGACGATCGCGGTGTCGGGTATTTCGTTTCCCGCGTTCGCGCTCGGCATGCTGCTGATGGAGATCTTCTCGGTGAAGCTCGGCTGGCTGCCGGTCGTGCCGGACGGCACGTGGAAGAGCTACGTGCTGCCGTCGCTGACGCTCGGCGCCGCGGTCGCCGCCGTGATGGCGCGCTTCACGCGCGCGTCGTTCGTCGAGGTGCTGAACGAGGACTTCGTGCGCACCGCGCGCGCGAAGGGCGTGCACGAGCCGATGGTCGTGCTCAAGCATTGCCTGCGCAACGCGATGATTCCGGTCGTCACGATGATGGGGCTGCAGTTCGGCTTCCTGCTCGGCGGCTCGATCGTCGTCGAGGCCGTGTTCAACTGGCCGGGGCTCGGCCGCCTGCTGGTCGATGCGGTGACGATGCGCGACTACCCGGTGATCCAGGCGATCGTGCTGCTGTTCTCGCTGGAATTCATCCTGATCAACCTGACCGTCGACGTGCTGTACGCGGTCATCAACCCGACCATCCGGTTCAAGTGAGGCCAGCATGAACGCGACTGTCCAGCCCGCGGCGCCGGCCGCATCGACCGCGATCCGCACGCCGTGGCGCGAATTCTGGCGCAAGTTCCGCAAGCAGACCGTCGCGCTCGTCGCGGGCGGCTTCGTGCTGGCGCTCGTCGTGCTCGCGTTCGTCGGCCCGCACATCGTGCCGTTCGATCCGGAGAACTATTTCGACTACGACGCGCTGAACGCGGGGCCGTCGGCCGTGCACTGGTTCGGCGTCGATTCGCTCGGGCGCGACATCTTCAGCCGGATCGTCGCGGGCACCCGCATCTCGCTCGCGGCCGGCTTCTTCTCGGTGGCGCTCGGCGCGGTGATCGGCACGTTCTTCGGACTGCTCGCCGGCTATTACGAAGGCTGGTGGGACCGCATCACGATGCGCATCGCCGACGTGCTGTTCGCGTTCCCCGGCATCCTCCTCGCGATCGGCGTGGTCGCGATCCTCGGCAACGGGATGGTCAACGTGATCTGCGCGGTCGCGATCTTCAGCATTCCGGCGTTCGCGCGGCTCGTGCGCGGCAACACGCTGGTGCTCAAGCACATGACCTACGTCGAGGCCGCGCGCAGCATCGGCGCGTCCGACTGGACGATCATCATGCGGCACATCCTGCCGGGTACCGTGTCGTCGGTCGTCGTCTACTTCACGATGCGGATCGGCACGTCGATCATCACCGCCGCGAGCCTGTCGTTCCTCGGGCTCGGCGCGCAGCCGCCGACGCCGGAGTGGGGCGCGATGCTCAACGAGGCGCGCGCGGACATGGTGACGGCGCCGCACATCGCGGTGTTCCCGAGCCTGGCGATCTTCCTGACCGTGCTCGCGTTCAACCTGCTCGGCGACGGGCTGCGCGACGCGCTTGACCCGAAGCTGGAGCGCCGTTGATGCGGCCTGCACCGATGTGGATGGCGACGCTGCCGGCCGGGCCGCGCGGCACGATCGCCGACGTGCCGGGCGTGACGGTCGGCCATTGCACGCTCGATGCCGGCAGCGTGCAGACCGGTGTGACCGTCGTGAAGCCGCATCCGGGCGACGTGTACCGCAGCAAGGTGCCGGCGGGGGCGGCCGTGATCAACGGGTTCGGCAAGAGCGTCGGGCTCGTGCAGGTCGACGAACTCGGCACGCTCGATACGCCGGTCGCGCTGACCAATACGTTCGGCGTCGGCGCGGTCGCACAGGCGCAGATCCGCGCGGCGATCGCGGCGAATCCGCGGGTCGGCCGCGACTGGTCGACCGTCAATCCGCTCGTGTTCGAATGCAACGACGGTTACCTGAACGACATCCAGGCGTTCGCGGTCACCGCCGCGCACTACGACGACGCATGCCGCGCGGCGTCGCGCGATGTCGCACGCGGCGCGGTGGGCGCCGGGCGCGGGATGTCGTGCTTCGACCTGAAGGGCGGGATTGGTTCCGCGTCGCGCGTGGCCGTCGCGGCCGGCCGGCCCTATACGGTCGGTGCGCTCGTGCTCGCGAATTTCGGCCGGCTGCCGATGCTGACGCTCGGCGGCGTGCCGCTCGGGCGCATCGTCGCGCAACGGCGCGCGGCCGAAGCGGCCCGCGCGGCGCCGCCCGAGCAGGGCTCGATCATCCTGTTGCTGGCGACCGATGCGCCGCTCGACGCGCGGCAACTGTCGCGGCTCGCGCGCCGCGCGGGGGCGGGGCTGGCCCGCACGGGTTCCGTTTACGGGCATGGCAGCGGCGACATCGCGCTCGCTTTCTCGACCGCCTACACGATCGCGCACGACGCATCGACGATCGCGCTGCCGGCCCTCGTGGCCGATGCGGCGCTCGATCCGCTGTTCATGGCCGCGGCCGAAAGCGTCGAGCACGCGATCGCCGACGCGTTGCTGCAGGCGGTGACGGTCGCCGGGCGCGACGGCCACGTGCGGCAAGCGCTGCGCGACGCTGTGCCCGACCTCGACCGGCTGTTCAACGAAGACAACGAAGGGCATCCGACCCAGTCATGAAGATTCTGATCTCGACCGACATCGAGGGCGTCGCCGGCGTATTCGCGACCGAGCAGACGCGCGCCGGCAATCCGGAATACGAACGCGCACGCCGCTGGATGACCGCCGAGGCGAACGCGGCGATCGAAGGCGCGTTCGCGGGCGGCGCGCAGGCCGTGTGGGTCAACGATTCGCATGGCGGCTATCGCAACCTGCTGCCCGACGGGCTCGATGCGCGGGCGCGCGTCGTGCTCGGCAAGCCGCGCACGCTCGGAATGATGGCGGGCCTCGAACAGCAGCCCGATCTCGTGTTCATGATCGGCTATCACGCGAAATCGCAGACGCGCGGCGTGCTCGCGCATACGATCAACAGCTTTGCGTTCACGCAGGTGTGGCTGAACGGCGTCGAGCTTGGCGAAGCCGGGCTGTGTGGCGCGCTGGCGCGCGAATACGGCGCACACGTCGCGCTCGCGACCGGCGACGACGTGTTCGCCGAGGAAACGCAGCCGCTGTTTCCGGACGCGCGTTTCGAGACGGTCAAGACGGCCGGCGGCGCATCGAGCGGCGAGACGCTCACGCCGTCCGCGTCGTGCGCCCGGATCGCAACCGCGGCGCGCGAGACGGTCGCGCAGGCGCTGTCGTCCGGCCGGCGCGCGGGCGTCCATCGGCCCGCGCCGGCCGCCTGCACGCTGCGCGTACAGACGGCCGCGCTCGCCGACCTTTTCTGCGTGCTACCGTCGCTCGAGCGCGTCGATGCGGTGACGCTGCGCTTCGACGGGCCGTCGGTCGAGCACGTGGTGCGCACGCTGAACAGCCTGTCCGCGATGTCGTTCATGCTGCGGTGATGCGTGCCGCGACGATGCCGCCGGCGCGCGGCCGGTCAGCCGATCGCCACGGGGCGGGCCGTCGCGGCGAGCAGGAATGCTTCCATCGCCGCGACCAGCGCGAGCGGGGTTTCGTTCATTGGATAATGGCCGGCATTGCGCAGCACGTCGACGCTGGCGAGCGGATAGCGCCGCAGGTAGGTGCGGGCCATCAGCGCCGCGTCGAACGCCGGATCGTGCTCGCCGATCAGTATCTTGACCGGATGGATGCCCGTGATCTCTTCGCTGAAATCCGTATCGGCCCACGCGCGGAAGTATGCGGCGAATGCCCGCGCCGACGAACAGGCTGCCGAATACGCGGCTTTCCACTCGATCCAGGCGGCGGGCAGCCGGTTACCGGTGCTGCGGTCGATGATGGTCCGGCGATCGGCGAGGTGGTCGGCGGCCCGCTCGAATAGCGCGCGTCGCGCGGCGTCGAACGGCAGGCCGCCGCACGGCACGGGCGCGATCGCCACCAGCGCGCGCACGCGGTCGGGCGCGATGGCGGCGATCTTCTCGATCGCCATGCCGCCCATCGAATGGCCGACGAGACTGAAGGTCGGAAAGCCGAGCGCGTCGGCGAGCGCGAGCGTATCGGCGGCGATCTCGTCGATCGTGTAGTTGCCGTGTGCGTCGCGCATACGGCCGTAACCTCGGTAGTCCATGAATACATAGCTGAAGTGCTCGCGCGACAGCCAGGCTTCGAGCGGTTCGAACGCGCGGGCGTCGCCGAACCAGCCGTGCAGCACGAGAACAGGGTGGGGGCCTTTCCCCACGCGATGAAACGTATTGGGCATGTCCGCTCCGATGAGGTTGCCATCCGGCCGACCAGGCCGGCGGGTGTCCCGGCCGCGAGGTCGCGCAACGGTGGAGCGGATCGTAGATCGTTCGAAGGCGACCCGCCTTCGATATCGGGTCATTGATGATGGAATTCGGGCCGTGAGAAATACGCTGCTAGATCCCTACGAACACATTCCCCGGAGCGTGGTCGTGCTCGCCAACGACTTTGCGGCGGGCACGACGTTTCCGGATCACGCGCACGTGCGCGGGCAATTCGCGTTCGCGTCGCGCGGCACGATCAGCGTGTCGACGCCGCACGGGCGCTGGCTGGTGCCGCCGCAGCGCGCGTGCTGGGTGCCGGCCGGCGTGCGGCACGAAATGACCATGACCGGGCCGGTCACGATGCTCAATGCGTTCGTGTCCGTCGACGCCGCGCAGGCGGCCGGGCTGCCGGCCCAGTGCGGCGTGTATGGCGTGTCGCCGCTGCTGCGGCAACTGCTCGACGATGCGATCGACCTGCCGGCCATGTACGACGTCGACGGTCGCGCGGGCAAGCTGATGGATCTACTGGTCGCGGAAATCGCGACGATGCCGCGCCTGTCGCTGCATGCGCCGCTGCCGGCCGATGCGCGGCTGGCGAAGGTGTGCCGGCACCTGTTCGCGGCGCCGTCGATCGACGCCGATCTCGACCGGGTCGCGGCCGACGCAGGCGTGAGCCGCCGCACGTTCACGCGGCAGTTCCGCGCGCAGACGGGCGTGAGTTTTGCCGCCTGGCGCCAGCAGGTCTGCATGCTCGCGGCGATTGCCCGCCTGACCGACGGGCAGCCGGTGACGCGCGTGGCGCTCGATCTCGGCTACGCGAGCGCGAGTGCGTTCACGTCGGCGTTTCGCCGCATTCTCGGCGACACGCCGAGCCGCTATCTCGAGATTCGTCGCTAGCCGGTCGCCACCAAAAAATACGCGTCCGCCAACTTCGGCCAGACGCGTTTAAAGGCACTCTGTCTGAAAAAAATGCGCGGGCCGCCTCAGGGGCAGCGTCGCGCATGATGCATGTCATTGTTGCTTCGTCTGATTTAATCCTGTCAGCTCGTTGCGGATAACGAAGCATACGCCGCATAACGCGCAAACGATATCGTGTCGATCCGCCGATTGATGTGCTGTCGCAGCATGCGTTTCGATGGCGCGTTCGATATCGGGGCGGGAAGCCGATAACGACAGGCATCCGCAGCCCCGTTGGTCACGATGCAGTGCACCATCGAATGATGGCGGCGCCGTGCGCAAAAACGCCGTGTGGCGCGATGCCCGTCGGTATCGCGCCACACGGCGAAGCGGTTGCGCCGAAGCCGTCAAGCGCGGGCGCGTGCGTGCGTCAAACGTCGAAGAACACGGTTTCTTCCGGCCCCTGCATGCGGATGTCGAAGCGGTAGACGACCGGCCGGCCCGGCTGCGCGTCGCGTTTCGCGACGAGCGTCGCGCGGCGCTCGGCCGGCACCGCGTTCAGCACGGGGTCGACCGCGTTCGCGGCGGCTTCGTCGTCGAAGTACACGCGTGTGAACGCATGGGTGAGGATGCCGCGCATCATCACGGTCACGTTGATGTGCGGCGCCTCGTCGGCGGCGACGCGGCCCGGCTTCACCGTCTCGACGACGAAGCGCTGCTGCGGGTCGGTGCCCGTGCCGACTCGCGCGAAGCCCGTGAAGCCGGATTTCGCGATGTCGTCGCGCGACGCGGGGTAGCGGCCCGCGCCATCCACCTGCGTGAATTCGAGCACCGCGTCGCCGACCACGTTGCCGTCGCCGTCGAACACCTGCCCGACCAGCAGCACATGCTCGCCCTCGGCGTGCGGCGCGGCGATCGTCGGCGTGAACAGGCTTTTCAGGTCGTAGTCGTATTGCTGCGGGCACAGGCCGTACGCGAAGTACGGGCCGACCGTCTGCGAAGGGGTTTGCTTTAGCGTCGTCATGGTTCAGCGCTCCATCGGGGTGGCGTCGCGGCCGCGCAGCACGATGTCGAATTCGTAGCCGAGCGCATAGCCTTCTTCGGTGATGTCCATCGAGAAGCGCGAGATCAGGCGCTCGCGCGCGGCTTCCGGCGTGCCCTGGAAGATCGGGTCGTACGCGAGCAGCGGATCGCCGGGGAAGTACATCTGCGTGACGAGACGCGAGCCGAAGTAATCGCCGAACAGCGAGAAGTGGATGTGATTCGGGCGCCACGCGTTCGGATGGTTGCCCCACGGATACGCGCCGGGCTTGATCGTCAGGAAGCGGTAGCGGCCTTCGTCGTCGGTCAGGCAGCGGCCCGCGCCGAGGAAGTTCGGGTCGAGCGGCGCGTCGTGCTGGTCGACCTTGTGCACGTAGCGGCCGGCCGCGTTGGCCTGCCACACTTCGACGAGCGTGTTGCGCACGGGCTTGCCGCCTTCGTCGAGCACGCGGCCGGTGACGACCATCCGCTCGCCGAGCGGCTCGCCGTTCTTCACGGCGTTCTTCGTCAGGTCGTGGTCGAGCGCGCCGAGATCTTCCGCGCCGTAGACGGGCGCGTACTGGTCGCGCAGTTTTTCCTTCAGCGGGATCAGCGGGCGGGTCGGGCCGCGCTTCACGGACGAACGGTACTCGGGGTGGACATAGGCCGGATGCGACGGCCAGTCGCGCGGCGTGAGGATCGTGGGGGAATCCATCGGGCGTCTCCTGGTAAGTATTGGGCGAGGTGGATGGCAAGACTTTAGCCAATCCGGAAAGTTATGAAAAATGACCTTTTCTCGCGAATCGCATAACCATTCGTTATGTTCGCCCGGGCAATGAAAAATCCGCCGGACAGGAAGCCCGTCCGGCGGAAAAAAGCGATCGGGCTTCGCGTCGTCGGTGACGACCCCGTGCACGGCCCTCCAGCCAGCCCGTCGCTGTTTTTTGTCGTTTGTTCTCGTTGTTATCCGGTCTCCCCGAGCGTGCTCGTCGTCATGGATGGCGGGGATCGAACACGATCCCGTCGAATTCGAGCGCCAGTGTGCCGCCGCGCAGCAGGGCCGACGGTGTCGCCGCGTGGCCGGCACCGAGCACGTCGGTCACGTACTGCGCGCAGAAACCGCGCTGCACCTGCGGGTTGAAGCGGCTGCCGAGCAGCGCGTCGATTCGCTGTTCGGCCAGCGCATGGATGCGGCGTTGTGCGTCGGCCGACGCTGCCGCGACGCGGCGCGCCAGCGCGATGCGTCCGCCGTCTGTACGGGCGACGAAGCGCGACAGCGGCGTGAGCTTCGTCCACGCGAACACCGTGGGCTCGGCGATCAGCGGTTCGTCGCCCGACGTATCGACGACGATGCCGAAGCGGTTGGCCCACGTGCCGGCCGAGCCGGCCGTGGCATCCGGTGCGCCGGCCGGCACGCGGATGAACACGAGATCGCCGACGTGCGCGCCGGCGGCCAGCGTGCGCACGGTGGCGAGCGGCATCGTGCGATCGGTGTCGCGTGCATCGCGCGGTGCGGTGGGGTGTGGTTCGCAGGCGGCTGTGTCGATTCGGGTGGTCATTTCGGCTCCGTCGTTGCATGACAGGACGGAGCGGATTATGCAGACAAGTATCCAAAAGTGCTGATGTGGATGCGTGAGTAGCCTAATATCCGACCTCGAGCATCATTTTTTGATACCGACATGACCGAGACCGCCCAACTCATCGAAACGCTGAAGCGCCAGCTCAAGGCGCAGGGAATGACTTACCGGGACGTCGCGCGCGCGCTCGACGTCTCCGAGACGAGCGTGAAGCGGCTGTTCGCGAGCGGCCGCTTCACGCTGGAGCGCGTCGCGGAGATCGCGCAGCTGCTCGGCTATACGCTCGCCGAGCTCGTGCAGGAAGCGTCGGCATCCGCGCCGCGCCTGCGCGTGCTGACCGAGCAGCAGGAGGCGTTGCTCGTGTCGGACGAGAAGCTGCTGCTGGTCGCCGTCTGCGCGATCAACTACTGGACCGTGCAGGACATCGTGGCGGCCTATCGGCTCACGCAGGCCGAATGCGTGAAATACCTGCTGATGCTCGACCGGATGAACGTGATCGCGCTGCTGCCCGGCGACCGGATTCGCGTGCGGGTCGCGCGCGATTTCGACTGGCTGCCGGGCGGGCCGATCCGCCGTTACTTTCACGCGCACGTGCTCGACGACTTTCTCGGCAGCCGCTTCGACGGCCCCGGCGAGACGATGACGTTCCTGCAAGGGATGCTGACGGACGCGGCCGCCGCGGAGCTCGAGCAGGAACTGCGGCGGCTCGCCAGCAAGGCGGCGGCGCTGCATGCGGAGTCGTCGTCCGCGCCGCTCGGGCAGAAGCACGGCACGGCCCTGCTGATTGCGAAACGGATCTGGGAGCCGACGGGATTCCACGCGCTGCGGCGCCACGGATGACGCCACGCCGAACGCTTGGGCCTTTCCGGAAAGTTATGCAAAATGGCGATTCATCGTGATTCGCATAACCACCCGTTATGAATAACCGTATCGCCGACGGCCGCGTCAAATTCCGGCACCTGCAATGCTTTCTCGCGGTCGCGCAGCTGGGCGGCGTGCAGAAGGCGGCCGAAAGCCTGTCGATCACGCAACCGGCCGTGTCGAAGACGATCGCCGAGCTGGAGGCGATCCTCGGCGTGAAGCTGTTCGAGCGCGGCCGGCACGGCGCGCAGCCCACCCGCGAAGCGCAACTGTTCATGCCGCACGCGAATGCGTGCGTGCTGGCGCTGCGGCAGGGCGTCGGGCTGCTGGCGCGCGAGGGCGGGGCGGCGGCCGCGACACTGGAAATCGGCATGCTGCCGACCGTCGCGGCCTCGCTCGCGCCGGCCTTGATGAAGGCGCTGACCGCGCGCTGGCCGCGCATCGTCGTGCGGATCGCGACGGCCGCGAACGCCGAGTTGCTCGAGCGTCTGAAAGCCGGGGCGATCGAATGCGCGATCGGGCGGCTGTCGGAGCCGGAGCGGATGATCGGGCTCGCGTTCGAGCAGTTGTACAACGAGCCGCTCGTCGCGGTCGTGCGCGCCGGGCATCCGCTGCTCGCGAGCGCGGCGCCGGCCGCCGAGCTGGCGCGCTATCCGGTCGTGCTGCCGCCGTTCGGCACGCTGATCCGCCAGTCCGCCGAGCAACTGCTCGGCGCATGCGGCGCGCCGCCGCTGGATTCGTTCATCGAGGTGCTGTCGGTATCGGTCGCGCGCGCGCTGGCGCTCGAGAACGACGCGGTCTGGTTCGTGCCGCTCTATGCAGCCGAATACGACCTGTCGGCCGGTGCGCTGGCGCGCCTGCCGCTGCCGGCGGCGGGCACCGACGAGCCGGTCGGGCTCGTGCTGCGTACCGATGCGCAGCCGTCGCCGGTCGCGCGCACGCTGATCGACGCGGTGCGCGACATCGCGCGGTCGCGGTTCGGCGATGCACGCCCGCACCGGGCGCCACGCGCGGCGCGCAAGCCTGCTCGCGGCAAGCGTTGATCTCATCGGGCCCCGGGGCGATCCACCGGGCCGATTTCTTTTGTTGCCGTAGGATTGGCCATCCGGTCAGTAGCCGTCGTCGGGGTGCTTGGCATATCGTACCGTTTTTGATACGATGGACGACAAGACGATGGCGAGACAGCAGATTCAGGTCACGCTCGGCGTGCGGTTCTTCCGGACGGCCCGCGGCCACGAGCCGGTGCGCGAATGGCTCCATGCGCTCGGGCAAGCGGAGCGAAGGGCGATCGGCGAAGAGATCAAGACCGTTCAACTCGGCTGGCCGCTCGGCATGCCGCTGGTCCGGAAGATGGCGAAGGATCTGTGGGAGATCCGCGTGATGGTGCCGGGGCGAAGCGCACGCGTGCTGTTCACGGTCGTCGGCGACACGATGGTGCTGCTGCACGGCTTCTTCAAGCAGTCGCGGGGCACGCCGTCGGACGATCTCGACGTGACCGTCGCGCGCCTGAAAACGCTGACGCGCGCCATCTGAATTCCCCGGTTGTGCCGGAACGCACCGTCTCCGACGGTCGGGCGGCCGGCAACGCCATGCACCTGGAGTACGACATGACGACCACGAACAATCCGTATATCGGCAGCGATTTCGACGCCTTCCTCGAAGCGGACGGCAATCTCGAAGCGGCCACCGCCACCGCGATCAAGCGCGTGATCGCGTGGCAGATCGGGCAGGAAATGAAGGCGCAGCACATCACCAAAACCGCGATGGCCGCGCGGATGAAAACCAGCCGCGCCGCACTCAACCGCCTGCTCGACGAAACCGACACGAGCCTCACGCTCGCGACGCTCGCGAGCGCGGCCGCCGCGCTCGGCAAACGGCTCAGCTTCGAGCTGGTGCCGGCCTGAGCGGCGCGAACGAACGGCGCGCGGCGGCCGGATCGGCGTGATGGTTCGCGCGACGGGTGTGGCGAGCTGGCGGGCGTCGACCCGCGGGCGCTTGCCGGGTCATCGACGCGGGCCGGTGATCTGCAGATAAAGCAGCGCACCGCCCGCAAGCAGCAGCGGGCACAGGAAATACCAGCCGGTCGTCACGAACAGCCCGGCGACCGCAATCAGCGAAATCCACGCGCAGCGGTACGCGATGCCGCCGCGCGGCAGCAGCTTCAGCGCGGCGGCCGCGCCGAGCCCGTACACCATCACGAAACATCCGGACGTCACGAGCACGAGCGGCTTCGGCCCGACGTCCGACAGCGCCGTGGCGGCCAGCGCGACGGCCGCCAGCACCGCGATCACGCCGAGGCTGCGACGCGGCACGCCGCCGACCTGGCTGCCCTGAGCGAGCCACGCAGGCAACGCGCCGTCGCGTCCGAGCGCCGCGCCGAGCTTGGCCGCGCCGGCGAAATACGCGTTCATCGTGCCGAGCGTGAGCAGCAGCGCGGCGGCGGCGGCCAGCACCTGCGCATGGCCGCCGATGCCGCCCGCGATCAGTTCGGCGAGCGGCGCGCCCGATGCGCCCGCGGAAGGCCCGAGCACCGTCACGCTCGCGGCCGCAACCGACAGATACAGGAACCCGACGACCACGACCGCGATGCCGGCCGAGCGCGGCATGTCGTGCGCCGGCCGGCGGAATTCGGCGGCGAGGTGCGTGATGGCTTCCCAGCCGGCGAAGCTCCACACGAGCAGCGCGGCGGCCTGGCCGACCGCGAGCCAGCCGTGCGGGGCGAACGGATGCAGGTTCGCGGCGCGCGCATGCGGCGCGGACGCAAGCACCGCGGCGAGCAGCAGCGCGACGAGCAGTGCCGACAACACGAGTTGCATGCGGCCCGACACTGTGACGCCGAATGCGTTCGCGGCCGATACGGTCGCGATCAGTGCGGCGGCGGTGACGATGACCGTCGTATGTCCGCCGCCCGTGACGGCCGCGACGTAGGCGCCGCCGAACATCGCGGCGGCCGGCGCGCCGGCCGGCACCGCGAAATAGAAGCACCAGCCGACGATGGCCGCGGCCTTCGGGCCGAATGCGCGCCGCGCGTAGGTCGACACGCCGCCCGCATCGGGATAGCGGGCGCCGAGTGCGGCGAAGGTGGCCGCGAGCGGCCCGGACAGCACGACGAGCGCGGCCCACGCGAGCAGCGAGGAGGGCCCGGCGACGTCGGCGGCGAGCGCGGGCAGCGCGATCACGCCGGTGCCGAGCACCGCGCCGATATAGAGCGCGGCGCCCTGGAAAATGGTCAGCGAACCCGCATGATGGGCAGCGGGCGAATCGGCATGCGAAGGCATGAGCGGCAGTCTCCGGAAGGTCTTGTTTTGTGTGGGCGACACGCGGAAGTTCGCGCGGTCCATCGTTCGATGCTACCCGAACGATGACGCTCGCGCGGCGCGGCGATCAGTAGTCCGGTGCCGCGTGCGTGTCAGCCGATGTCAGCAGGAACGCGCGAGCCGCAGACGTGCCTCCTCGCGCGCGGCGGGCGGCAGGTCGGGCGCGTAGTGGAACGTACCCGATACCAGCGATGCGACGGGCACGCCATCGCGAAACAGCACGCGGTTGCCGGCCAGCGCCGGCACCTTGTCGCCGGGCAGCAGCGTGCCGGCGAGATTCAATGGGTCGGCGCCCGTCACGCATACGTATTGTCCGTCGCCCGGTTGCCGCCGCAGTTCGCGCAGGATCGGGATGGCCTCGGGCAGCGCGAATTGCTCGCCCGCGAACCCGGCGACGAAGCGTCCGCCGCGAATCTCGCCGCGTGCTTCGAGGCGTTGCAGCACGCGCACGAGTTCGCGCCAGCTCGGCAGCCAGTCGGCTTCGCGTTCGAGCAATCGCCAGAACACGACGCCGTAGCGGCGCAACAGCGTCCACACGATATGTTCGAGCGCGTCGGGATCGGTCGTGGTAGGGCCGCGTTTCGGCGTGGGCGCGTCATCGTCCGGCGGGGCCTGACGTTGCACGAGCGCCCAGCGCCCTGCGTCGTCCATCCCGCCGATCAGCGCGCCGCCGCGTCGCGTGCGTGGCGCATAGGTCGCGCTGCGCTTGACGGCCGGCTTCAGCAGCGCGCGCAGGCCCGCGTAGCTGTCCGCATTCACGAGGCCGGCCGACACGAGTTCGCCGAGCGCCTGTTCGAGCTCGATGGGCAGCATGTGTAGCTCGTCGAGCAGCGCATCGAAGAACATCGCGCCGAGCGCGGCGAGCGCGTCACGCACTTGCGTGGCGCGCGCGGACTGTGCCGGTTGCGCATCAGGGTCACGCAGCGCCTGCCATGCGGAAAGATGGCGGCGCGGCAGCAGCACGATCGGCGTGGTCTTCACGGGCGTACCGGCCGCGCGCGCCGGCGCGCCGATGCGGGTCCATACCAGCTTGCCCGAGCGGCACAGCTCGTCGAGGCCGCCCGCCGTGTAGTCGGTGAGCCGCGCGGGCAGCAGCGCGTCTTCCCACGCGCTCGCCGCGGCCTCGTAGCCTTCGAGCTGTTCGACCACGGCTGCCAGCGCGTCGCGGCCGGTGCCGCGCGTGTCGGGTGTCAGGTGCTGCCAGTGGAACAGGAAGCGCATGAAATCGGCGCGTTCGACCGGTTCGATCTCACGGCGCAGCCGCTTCACCGTATAGCGATGAATGCGCGCGAGCAGATGGCGTTCGCACCATTCGTCGGTCGTCGCGCCCGGCGTGAAGCGGCCGCGCATCACGTAGCCTTCGCGTTCCAGCGCGGCGAGCGCCGTCGCGATCGACGCGGGCGGCAGGCCGAGCGGCGCGGCGATCGCATCGAGCGTGAGCGGCCCGAAGCCGGTGAGCCGCGCGCGGATCACGTCGACGAGCGCCGCATCGGCTTCCCACGGCTGCGCGCACGCGGCCGGCACCTTGAGCGCGGGTGTCGCGCGGGCGTCCGGATGCAGCGCACGCATGCAGACGAGCCGCTCGACCGGCACCCACAGCGCGGCGCCGCCCGGCGTCGCGAGTTTCGTCGCGCGGCGGCGTTCCGCGAGTTCCGCGAGTCGCTCGGGCCAGCCTGCGTGCGCGTGCGCCTCGTCGTCGGCGACGCAGGCCAGGGTGAGCAGCGCATCGTGCATTTCGTCGGCGTCGCGCACGAGCGGCCACGCTTCGTCGCGTACCGCATCGATCGCGTCGGCGTCGAGCGCCCCGAGGTCATCGGCCGTTTCGGGGTCGCTCCAGCGGCGCGACTGCACGGCTTGTGTGCGGCGCTCCTCGAGCGGCGCATCGTCGAGGAACGCGTAGGGCTTCGCATTCAGGATCTCGGCCGCAAGCGGCGACGGCGCGGGCAAGTCGCGCGCGATGAGCTCGATCGCGCCGCTTTCGATCCGGCGCAGCAGCGCGAGCCAGCCGTCGGTGTCCATCGCGTCGTGCAGGCAGTCGTCGAGCGTCTGGTCGACGAGCGGGTGATGCGGAATCTCGCGTTCGCCGACGATGTTCTCGAGGCACGCGACCTGGTCGGGAAACACCGTCGCGAGCAGATCGTCGCTCTTCATCCGCTGCAGTTGCGGTGCGGTGCGCCGGCCGCCGGTGAAACGCGGCAGCGCGAGCGCGGTGGTCGCGTTCCAGCGCCAGCGCACGCCGAACATCGGCGCATCGAGCAGCGCCTGGATCAGCACGTGCTCGGCGCTGGCCGAACGCAGGTAGCGCCACACCTCGTCGAGCGCGAAGCTGTGCGCGAGCGACAGCGACAGGATGATCGCGTCGTCGGTTGCAGCGGCCTGCAATTCGAAGTTGAAGTTGCGACAGAAGCGCTTGCGCAGCGCGAGCCCCCATGCGCGGTTGATGCGGCTGCCGAACGGCGAATGGATCACGAGCTGCGTGCCGCCCGATTCGTCGAAGAACCGCTCCATCACGAGCGTGTCCTGCGTCGGCAATGCGCCGAGCGCGGCGCGGGTGCGGGCGAGGTAGTCGGCGATCTGGCGCGCGGCGTCGGGCGACAGGTGGAGATCGTCGACGAGCCAGCGCAACGCGGGCGCGAGGCGGCTTTCGGTGGGGGCGAGCGCGGTGCCGCCGGGCGCGTTGTCGGGCGAGGCGGGCGGCGCGTCAGTCTCGGCGGCCGCTTTTCGGGATTTGCCGCGGGTGGCCGTCTTGCCGGCCTCGGTGACGTTCGCGTGCTTCGCCGCGTTGGTCCGCGCCTGTCGATCGCCGTCCGCGAACAGCCCGTCGAGCCGCGCACGCAGCCGGCCGACCGCCGCCGACAGTTCATCGCTGCGCCCCAGCCCCTCGCCGAGCCAGAACGGAATGCTCGGCGATTGGCCCTGCGCATCCTCCACGCGCACGCGGCCCGTTTCCACGCGAATGATCCGGTACGACTGGTTGCCGAGCTGGAACACGTCGCCGGCCAGGCTCTCGATCGCGAAATCCTCGTTGACGGTGCCGACCTGGATGCCCTGCGGTTCGAGCAGCACCGCGTAGTCGGCCATATCGGGGATCGTGCCGCCGGAAGTGGTCGCGGTCATCATCGCGTTGCGGCGGCCGCGCACGGTGCCGCCGACCACGTCGCGGTGCAGGTACGCGCCGCGCACGCCGCGCCGGCTCGTGAATCCCTCGGCGAGCATCTTCATCACTTCGTCGAAGCGCTCGCGCGCGAGCCGCGCGTACGGCGCGGCGCGCGTGAAGCTCGCATACAGCGCGTCTTCCTGCCATTCCGCGCACGCGACTTCGGCGACGATCTGCTGCGCGAGCACGTCGAGCGGCGCTTCGGGAATCCGCAGCGCATCGAGTTCGCCGCGCTGCACGCAGTCGAGCAGCGCCGCGCATTCGACCAGCTCGTCGCGCGACAGCGGAAAGAGCCGCCCCTTCGGCACGCCGCCGACGTGGTGCCCCGAGCGGCCGACACGCTGCAGGAACGGCGCGATGCCGCGCGGCGAGCCAACTTGGCAGACGAGATCGACGTCGCCGATGTCGATGCCGAGTTCGAGCGACGCGGTGGCGACGAGCAGCTTCAGTTCGCCGCGCTTCAGGCGCTGCTCGGCGTCGAAGCGGTGCTCCTTCGCGAGACTGCCGTGATGCGCGGCGATCGCGTCCTTGCCGAGCCGGTCGGCGAGATGGCGCGCCATGCGCTCGGCGGTACGCCGCGTGTTGACGAACACTAGCGTCGTGCGATGCGCGGCCGCGAGCCCGGCGATGCGGTCGTACACCTGTTCCCACACGTCGGTGGCCATGACCGGTTCGAGCGGCACGTTCGGCAGTTCGAGCGCGAGGTCGCGCTCGCGCGTGTGGCCCGTGTCGACGATCGCGCAGTCGCGCGGCGCGTCGGCCGGCCCGCCGACGAGGAAGCGCGCGACCGCGTCGATCGGCTTTTGCGTGGCCGACAGCCCGATGCGCGGCAGCGCGCGCCCGGTCAGCGCGTCGAGGCGTTCAAGCGACAGCGCGAGATGACTGCCGCGCTTGGACGACGCCAGCGCATGGATTTCGTCGACGATGACCGAGCGCACGTTCGACAGCATCTGCCGCCCCGACGCGGACGACAGCAGCACGTACAGCGATTCGGGGGTCGTGACGAGGACGTGCGGCGCGCGCTTGCGCAGTGCGCTCGGCCTGCGTCGTATCGCCGGTGCGCACCGCGGTGCGGATCGCCGGCACCGGCAGGCCGAGCTGCGCGAGCGATTCGGCGATGCCGGCGAGCGGCGCGTCGAGGTTCACGTGGATGTCGTTCGACAGCGCCTTCAGCGGCGACACGTAGACGACCAGCGTCGCATCGGGCAGCGTGCCGTCGTGCGCGAGCGCATCGCGCACCAGATCGTCGAGCGCGCACAGGAACGCGGTGAGTGTCTTGCCGGAGCCGGTCGGCGCGGCCACGAGCGTCGACCGGCCGGCCTTGATGTGCGGCCACGCGAGCGCCTGCGCGCCGGTCGGCGCGGCGAACGTGCGTGTGAACCACGCGGCGACGACCGGGTGGAACACGTCGAGCGCACGGGCGGCAGGGCGGGTAGCGGTGACGTCCATCGGAGCGTTGAAATAGGGTGCGAGCGGGGTGCGAGCGCGCGGATGCATCGCACGCGAATCGAATCGTCAGTGTGCCAGACGTCACGGGTGCGTGCCGGGCATGCGTGCCGACGATTCACACTCAGGTGGGGGCCTGCGCTGCACTTTCAATGGACCGAAAGTTGCGTGCGATTCGGCACGTCGATCGCGTGCCCAATCGTGGCGAATTGCGTCGAATTGCAACTAGACGCGATGCAGCCAGCCGAGCCACTGCTCGAT
This sequence comes from Burkholderia sp. E168m15, assembly GCF_016586105.1. NCBI lineage: Bacteria > Pseudomonadati > Pseudomonadota > Betaproteobacteria > Burkholderiales > Burkholderiaceae > Burkholderia > Burkholderia sp. E168m15. Next base: position 43,786 of record NZ_BCPO01000148.1, on the reverse strand, counting down.
CAGCGGCGCACGCGACCACAGCGACTGCGCGAGCCACAGCGTGCCGCCCCAGGCGGCCGCGACCACGATCAAGTCGCAATGCCCGCTGTTCCACAGGTTCAGCGAATGGCGCCGCCAGATCCACGGTACGCCGAGCGGATTCGGCCAGTCGGCGAGCAGGTGCATCACGCCGCCGCAGGCGAAGCCGAACAGCGGTGCGGCCCACAGCGGATGCGGATGATGGATGAGCCCGTGCCAGCCGAGCGCAAGCAGCGCGACCCAGCCGATGCCCCAGTGCGTGAGGGTGCGATGTGTGATCCACAGGCGGCGCTTGCGGCTCCACCAGGCGACTTCGAGCCAGTCGGGCGCTGTGCCGCCCGCGACGCCCGCCGCGAACGCGGCGAGCATGCCCGAGTGCCACGGACCGGTTGCGCCGGTTTGCGCGACGAGGACGGCGGCGGCGACGCCGGCTGCGAAGCCGGACGCGTGATGTGCATTGTGTGATGCCATAGGGAGCGAGACGAAGCAACGTGAAGCGGCGCGTGCACGAAACGATGATGCGGCGCGCAACGGGGCGCTATCTTCGCAGATCGGGCTGTGCCGCGGGCGGGGCGTTCGCGGATTTTTTTACACGAGTTGCGAGGCTTGCCGCGCGGTTCGCAACTTTCGGTTTTTGTGCGGTGCGCGAAGCGCGCGCCGCAGGCGATGTCGAGCGATCCGCGCGCACGTCGCGGCAGCGCAACGTGACCGCGCGCACACAATCGCCATGCTTTCGTCGCGCCCCGCGTGTTCGACCCTTTTTTGTCGCCCTATACTACGAAGCCGGCGTATGGCCGTCGGCGCGCCTGCGGCCATCCACGGATCAGGTGCTCGTCGTGCCTGAAGGAGATCCACATGGGGGACATGCAATGACTACGCTGAATCGCTTCAAATCATCCGCAGCCGTGCTCGCGACGGTGGCCGGCATCGGCTTCCTGCCGAACGCGCCCGCCTACGCGAAAGGGCCGCAGCCCGCGGTCCTGACGAGCTCCGCGGTGGCGGTGGCCGACAAGTACAGCGCGGATGCCGCGGAGCGGATCTTCAAGGAAGGCGGCAACGCGATCGACGCGGCCGTCGCGATCGCGTTCACGCTCGCCGTCACGTACCCGGAAGCCGGCAACATCGGCGGCGGCGGCTTCATGACGATCTACAAGGACGGCAAGCCGTACTTCATCGATTACCGCGAGCGCGCGCCGCTCGCCGCGACGAAGGACATGTATCTCGACAAGGACGGCAACGTCGTCAAGGGCATGAGCCTGTACGGCCCGCGTGCGGTCGGCGTGCCGGGCACGGTGGCGGGCATGTGGGAAGCGCAGAAGCGCTTCGGCAAGCTGAAGTGGAAACAGGTGCTCGCGCCGGCGATCCACTATGCGCGCGACGGCTTCGTCGTCGACGAGCAACTGGCGCAGCGCGGCGTCGACGCATCGAAGGAGTTCGGCGGCAAGACCAACTTCGACAAGTACTTCTCCGGGCTGAAGGCCGGCGCGAACTTCAAGCAGCCCGATCTCGCCGACGTGCTGACGCGTATCGCCGACGGCGGCGCGGAGGGCTTCTACAAGGGCAAGACGGCCGAGCTGATCGCCGCGTCGATGAAGACCGGTGACGGCAACGGGCTGATCACGACCGAGGATCTCGCGCAGTACCGCGCGGTGTGGCGCCAGCCGGTGCAGGCGAAGTGGAACGGCTATGACGTGATCACCGCGCCGCCCCCGAGCTCGGGCGGCATCGGCCTCGTGCAGTTGCTGAAGATGAAGGCCGACCTGAAGCAGGACTTCGAGGGCGTCAAGCTCAACTCGCCGCAGTACATCCACCTCGTCGCGGAAATCGAGAAGCGCGTGTTCGCCGACCGCGCGCAGTATCTCGGCGATCCCGACTTCTACAAGGTGCCGATCGCGCAGCTGACCGACGACGCGTACATCGCAAAGCGTGCGGCCGAGGTCAACCCGAAGGAGCCGTCGGACACGAAGAGCGTGCAGCCGGCCCTCGGCACGACGATGCCGGAGAAGGCCGAAACGACGCACTTCTCGGTGGTCGACAAGTGGGGCAACGCGGTGTCGAACACGTACACGATCAACGGCTATTTCGGCTCGGGCGTGATCGCCGACGGCACGGGCATCGTGCTGAACGACGAGATGGACGACTTCTCCGCGAAGCCGGGCGTCGCGAACATGTTCGGCGTGGTGGGCAGCGACGCGAACGCGATCGAACCGAAGAAGCGCCCGCTGTCGTCGATGTCGCCGACGATCATGACGAAGGACGGCAAGGTGTCGCTGGTGATCGGCACGCCGGGCGGCTCGCGCATCTTCACGTCGATCTTCCAGGTGATCAACAACATCTACGACTTCAAGATGCCGTTGAAGGAAGCGGTCGGCGCGATGCGGTTCCATCATCAGCTGCTGCCGCCGAACACGATCTTCTGGGAGCCGTACCACCCGATCGAAGGCGAACTCGCGAAGCAGATCGAAGCGCGCGGCTATACGCTGAAGGGGCAGGACTTCAGCGGCGACATCCAGGTCATCAAGATCGACGGCAAGACGCCGGAAGCGATGGCCGATCCGCGCGGGCGGGGGGTGACGCGGATCATTCGGTGACGTTGACGTGAAGCGACGCGTGCGCGAAGCGACCGCGCACGCCATTCGGCAGCCGGTGTTTCGAGCCGGCTGCCGAAATTTTTTCAGCCGGTCGTTCGGATGAAATCCGCGATCCGCGCGGCAATGGCATCCGGCGCGTCCTCGAAGCAGTAGTGCCCGACGCCCGCCAGCCGCTCGATCGGCGCGGACGGAAACAGCGCGGTAAAGAGCGGCAGGAAGTGTTCGGTGCCGAGCGTTCGGTCGGCGTCTCCCCAGATCGCGAGCGCGGGCTTGCCGCGTATCGCGCGCAGCGCCGCCGCATCGGGTTCCTCGAACCGGTGCGCGCCGGCCGCGAACCCCCGTGCCCATCCGATCGCGCCGAGACAGTCGGCCGGTTGCGCGAACGGCGCGCCGTATGCGGCGATCCACGTGTCGGCGATGATCGCGTGGTTCTCGAAGCCGTTCAGCTTCAACGTGCTCAGGATGTTGAAGCCGAGCTGCCCGAGCACCGTTTCGAGCGTACCGTCGGCCGCCGCACGCATGATCCACTGGAACCACGGCGCCTCGCGGCCATTCGCCGTCAGGCGCTCGGCGAGATCGGTCTGCCCGAACGGCGTCGGTCCGTTGGCCGACACGATGCGCCGAATCCGGTCCGGATGCCGCGCGGCGAGCCCCATGCCGACCGGGCCGCCGAAGTCGTGCATCACCAGCGTGATGCGATCGAGGTCATGCGCGAGCACGAAACGCTCGAGATTGTCGATGTGATCCTGCAGCCAGTAGCTGCGGTCCTGCGGCGTCGCGCTTTTGCCGAAGCCCATGTGATCGGGCACGACGACGCGGTATGTCGGGCTCAACGCCGTCACGAGGTGACGGAACAGATATCCCCATGTGGGTTCGCCATGCAGGCACAGCACGATTTCGCCGTCGCGCGGACCTTCGTCCACGTAGTGCATCCGGAAGCCGGATGCGTCGTCGAAATGCGGGGCGAATGGAAAGGTGCCGTCGAACGTGGCATCGGACCGGATCATCGAATGCTCCTTCGGGGAGTTGGAGAGGATGGTTTCAGTCGAAACTGGTTCGAGCGTAGATGATTAGGTTTCAAGTTGCAACCTTGTAAATCATGAGGGCAGTTGCCGAATGCGGGGCCGATGAAGTGAGGCGACGTGATGAATCCCTCCAATTTATGGATTTATTGGTTGGAACGTATGAATTCATATGCCAATTCCGGCTGGAACGGTCATTCCGTTCATCGATCCCGAACAGTCGGCAACTCAGCATTGATCTTTTCTGAATTTGGTTTTATATTGAAACCATTCATTTCAACGAAAGCGATCACCGTCGAGCCCTTATCCCGGTCACGGCGTCGCCGCCTGCACCGATGAACCGACGCACCACGCACGAAGATTCCCTTTGCGGTGTCGCCCGCCCGCTGGACGCGATTGGCGACTGGTGGTCGCTGCTGATCGTCCGCGACGCGTTCGACGGGCTGCGCCGCTTCGGCGAATTCCAGAAGAATCTCGGCCTCGCGAAGAACATCCTGGCCGCGCGCCTGCGCAACCTGGTCGCGCACGGAATCATGGACGTCGTGCCGGCCGCCGACGGCGGCGCGCATCACGAATACGTGCTGACCGAGAAAGGCCGCGGGCTGTTTCCGCTGCTGGTCGCGCTGCGGCAGTGGGGCGAGGATTTCTTCTTCGAACCGGACGAGGCGCACGTGCTGCTGGTCGACCGGAAGACCGGGCTGCCGGTCAGGAAGCTGGAGCTGCGTTCGCAGGACGGCCGCGTGCTCGGCCCCGAGGACACGGTCGTGCTGCCGCCACCCGGTTGATGTACCCCGAATCGACGGGTGCCCCCGCTTCAACCACGTAGGCGGCTGCGCACGGGCGCAGTAAGCGACGAGCGGGAATCGCGATGCGCCGTCGTTGAACTTCCGACCGGCCGGCACATCGACATTTTTCTTGAAGGTTGTGTACGCAACCTTGCCCGGGATACCGACGTATGTGATCGCGTTCACCCCCGATCGCTCGCCGCGTTGCTTTCGAGGAAACTGTCCACCGCGATCAGCGATTGTTCGTCGAGCGTGCCGAGCACGCTTTTCAGCTTCAACTGAAGCTTCAGCGCATCGAGATAGCTGTCGAACAGCTTCTGCCGGATGCCCGAGATGTCGCGCCGCAGGTTCAGCGTTTCGTACGTCGTGCTGTAGCCGACCTGATGCGCTTTCATCGACGCATCGTAGGCGAGCCGCGCGGCCTGCAGCGACTGCTGCTGCGCGCGAATGCGCTTGCCGACCGATTCGAGCGCGGACAACGCCTCGCGGTGATCGGTGCCCAGTTGCTCCTCGACCTCGCGCAGCCGGTTGCGGTACTGCTCGGTCACGTGCTCGGCCTCGACCTGCCGGTAGTACACGCTGCCGCCGGAGAAGATCGGAATCGTCACCTGCACGCCGACCGCGCTTTGATGGAAATCCGAACGATCGGTGAGCCCGCGCAGGTTCGGGTTGAGCCCACGCGAATACGACGCGAACAGGTCGACGGTCGGCAAGTGTTCGGCGCTGACGCGCTTCGCGGCAAGGCGCGCGACCTGGACGTCGCGATAGGCCTGCCGGTACGCGGGGTTGTCCTGCGGCGCATAGTCGCCGGACGGAATGCGCGGCGACGACCCGCGCATCGCCAGCCGCGGCCAGCGCGAGAAATCGATCGTCGAACCGAGCAACGTCTCGTAGCGGGCGCGCCGCGCATCGACGTCGGTCTGCGCGAGCGCCTCGTCGGATTGCGCGAGGCTGCGGCGCGCCTCGATCTCGGCGGTGTCGCCGATCGTCTTCATCCCGAGTTGCGCCATGCGCCGCGTATCGCTTTCGAGTCGCGTGAGCGCGCTGACTTCGTCGTCGGCGGATTGCAGTTTCTCGCGCGCGCTCAGCAGATCGAAGCACGCGTTCGCGACCCGCAGGATCAGGTCCTGCTTCGCGACCTCGAGCTTCTGCTTCGCCGCTTCCTCGTACTCGGTCGCGCGCCGCATGTCGTACAGGTAGGGCACATTGAACAGCGCCTGCGTGACCTGAGCGGAACCGTATGCCGCGTTGCTCGACCCGCTGACGTCGATGCCGAACAGGTTCGCGTGCGTGCCGTAGCGCCCCCACTCGAGTTGCGCGGCGGCCTGCGGCAGCATCTGCGCACGCGCCTCGGGAAATTTCTGGCGGGCCGCATCGTATTCGCTGCGGGCCTGCAGGTAGCGCGGATCGTGCACGGACGCGTACTGGTAGGCGGTATCGAGGCAGAACGCACGGGCGTGTGCCGGCGCGCCGGCTATCGTTACAGCGAACAATGTCATGGTTGCAAGTCGGGGATTCCACTTAGTCGAAAATCTTGATAGGGAAATACCCGCATCCGGTGTCGCCGACTCGCAATTCGTGCGCCTCGTTTCAAACATGGCCGTCTCCGTCTCCTGTCCGTGCCGCAATGCATTGCGGCGGGATTTAAACGTTTTGAAATTGAAATTCAAACAGCATGAATGCCTGCTACTCGCCGTGCATCGGAAAATGCGGCTGTAAGAGTGTGTCCTCCATTGAATTCCGATGCGCCCGCATGATAGCCTGATTTCGGCTGGTAATCGCAGTGATTATTAGATTAACGAGTCGCTCGGGATTAAAAGCCGTTTGTCTTTCAATGAAGGTTCTTTGCATCATCTTTATTTTTTACGAGGAGAGAATGATGAAGGTCATGACGACGGAACAGGTCAGGAATGTGCATGGCGGCGGTGCGATCAGCTCGCTGGGTAGCCTCGCCGTTGACGCCGCGCCGGTGGTGACCGCGCTCGGCCAGTTCCTGCCGAGCCTCGGCAATTACCTGCAGAACCCGAAGACGTTCAATAACACCGGCAAGTAACCGCCGTGCGCGGGGAGGCGCCCCCCGCGTCAGATGCTGCGAAACAGAAGGAAAAGAATCGATCGCCGCAGTGGAAATAAAGTGACTTCGAAATGCATTATTTCGAAATCGGGCGATTATCAGGAGACTGGAGTGCTGGATTATCACGTAATAAAGTGAACGGCCATCGGGCTTGCAATTGGCTGACGGCTGTTGGCATTCCGACAATATAAAGGCCACCACAAATGCGAGACATCACGGAAGAACAGGCCCGCCAGATTCGCGGCGGCGCGTCGCTTTACTCCAATTCGGCCGCCTATACGGTCGATCTCGTCAATCAGTCGATCGGGACCACGCTGCAGGGCCTGATGACCCAGTACCAGGCCCACGCCGTCGAACAGTTCCGGATGTCGCTCGGCTCGTCGCGCTGAGCGGCCCGCCGAGCGGCCGGCAACACCGATCTTCCGTCGCAGCCGGTAGCGCCGGCTGCGCCCATGCGTATCGCGCACGACCCGCCACGGGCCCGCACCGGCTGGCCCGGGCGGCGCGTCGTCGCGCCCCGGGTGCCCGACCATGCTCTTCAATACGCGTAAAGTCCGTCCGGTCCTGCAGGACGAAGTGACGGAGTGCGGCCTGGCCTGCCTCGCGATGATCGCGTCGTGGCACGGGCGCGAAACGACGTTGCGCACGCTGCGCAACCGCTATCCGGTGCGGATCGACTCCGGCCTGTCGTTCTTCGACCTGATGGAAATCTCGAACGATCTCGGCCTGCGCGCACGCGGGCTGCAGTTCGATGCGGGCGAGCTCGACGCGCTCAAGACGCCGTGCATCCTGCACTGGGGGATGAACCACTATGTCGTGCTGACGAAGGTCGGCTACGGCAGCGTGCACATAGTCGACCCCGCGCTCGGCGAGACGAGGCTGCCGCTCGCGCAGGCGCTCACGCACATCACCGGCTATGCGCTCGAACTGAATCCGGACATCGGTTTCTCGCGGGCGGGGCAGGCCGACCGCATCCGGCTGCGCGACTACCTCGAAGGGCTGACCGGCATCCGCAAGAGCCTCGCGATCGGCATCGTGGGCGGCGTCGCCGCGCAGCTCCTGCTGCTGCTCGGCCCGTCGTACGTGCAACTGACGATCGACGAGGCGCTGAAGAAGACCGACGTCGACATCCTGTACCTGCTGACGATCCTGTTCGCGATCGTGTTCCTGTTCGACACGCTCTACGCGAATCTCGTCGGCAACATCAAGAGCTACCTGCGCAACATCGTGTCGCAGCAGTTGTCGGCGAACATGGTCGGCCATCTCGCGCGGCTGCCGATCGGTTATTTCCTGTTTCACAACACCGGCGATTCGATCTCGCGTGTGTCGTCGGTGTCGGAGGTCGGGCGATTTCTCGTCGACGGGCTGGTGGGCGGGCTGCTGAACCTCGTCACCTGCACGCTGACGCTCGTGCTGATGCTGTATTACAGCCCCGTACTGGCCGGTATCAGCCTCGCGGGGATGGTGCTGTTCGCGTTGAGCCGGCTCGCGATCCAGCCGCAACTGCAGGACGCGATGTCGCAGATCCTCACGCGCGGCGCCGAGGCCGATGCGCTGCTGATCGAGAACATCCGGTCCGCGCATTCCATCAAGCTGCTGTCGGCGGAGACCGCGCGCAGCAGCCTGTGGGTCAACGCGTTCACGCAGAAACTGCAGGCGATGCGCCAGCAGGAGCGGCTGCAACTGCTGTTCGACGCGATCTCGAAGGGGATCGTGCACGTCGAGCAGCTCGTGATCGTCACGTACGGCGCATGGCTCGTGATGCACGGCCAGAGCACGATCGGCGTGATCTACGCGTTCATCCAGTACAAGAACCTGTTCGCGGACAAGTTCATCGATTCGATCCAGCTCTACGTGCGGCGCAAGGTGCTGCAGGTGCACATGGATCGCGTCGCGGACGTGCTGCAGACCGAGACCGAGGAGCCGGCGCCGGACGCGGTCGTGCGGCCGGTCGACGGGTTCGACGGCGCGCTGTCGATCCGCGCGCTGTCGTACACGCCGAAGGGCGGCCATCGGCCGATCCTGAGCGATGTCGCGCTCGACGTGCCGGCCGGCAGCAAGATCGCGATCGTCGGCCGCACCGGCAGCGGCAAGACGACGCTGCTGAACTTGATCTGCGGGCTCGTGCGGCCCAAGCCCGGCACGCTGTTCGTCGGCGGCGTCGATCTCGCGGAAGTGAACCTGCGGCAATACCGCAAGCATCTCGCGGCCGTCACGCAGTCCGACCAGCTGTTTCGCGGGACGATCCGCGACAACATCACGAATTTCGCGCCCGCGCCGCGGATCGGCGCGATGTTCGACGCGGCGAAGCTCGCGTGCATCCACGACGAGATCGAGCGGCTCGACCATCGCTACGACACGCCGCTCGGCGATACGCAGAAATTCCTGTCGGCCGGCCAGATGCAGAGATTGCTGATCGCGCGGGCGCTGTATTGCGAGCCGCGCCTGCTGATCCTCGACGAGTTTTCGTCGAACCTCGACCAGGCGACCACGCACGAGATCTGCCGCAACGTGCTGACGCTGCCGTGCACGATCGTGCTCGTCACGCACGATGCGTCGATCCTGTCGATGGTCGACCGGATCTACCGGATGGATGACGGCGTGCTGACCGATGCGACCGACGCATGGCGCACGAACGAGGAGGCGCGGTGATGCTCGGGCGGCTCTTCCTGCTCAATCCGTTCTCGTATGCGTTCCTGCTACGCCGCGCGGTGCGGGCGATCGCGCTGCGCACGTCGCCCGCGCGTGGGCTGCGGCTGATGCGCTGGTGCTCGGGCGCGTGCCTGCGCTGCTTTCCGTGCATCCGCGAGTCGATCGAGCGCGCGGTCGCTTACATGTTGAGCGCGCACCTGAACGACGATCCGCGGCGCGTGCGCGAAGTGTCGGCCGCGATCGTGCGCGAGTTGTTCGAGGCCGAATTCGCGGGGCTCAAGCTGCGCACGCACAGCCTCGCATCGATGAAAACGATGATCGACGGGATGGCATGCGAAGGCGACGACCAGTTGCGCGCGGCACTCGCACGCGGCGGCCCGCTGATGCTCGCCGGGCTGCACTTCGGCAACCTGATGCTGTTCGTCACGAAGCTGCGCTTCATGATTCCCGACGACCGCAAGCTGATGGTGATCCTGCACCGCGACGCGCCGGGCGCGTTCTTCGACGATGCGCTGCGGCTCGTCGCCGAGTACGGCGCCGGCGAAGTCGAATTCATCGACATCGAGGAGCGCGTGCATCTGCGGCGGCTGATCACGAGCCTGCGGCGCGAGGCGCCCGTGTTTCTGCTGTTCTCCGACTTGCACGGCAAGTTCGGCAAGACCAATCGCTGTCGGCTCGGCGGGCGCTGGGTGCGGATGGCCGGCGGCGGCGTGAAGCTCGCGGTCGAGCAGGGCATTCCGCTGCTCGTCGCGTATGCGACCGGCGTGCCGTTCCGCGATCGATGCGCGGTGCATTTCACCGAGCTCGCGGCCAGCCCGCTTGCACCGATGCTCGGTACCGACGACGACGCGTCGCCCGTGCGCGCGACGCACCAGCGCATCGTCGACCGTCTCGAGCAGGCGCTCGTGCGCCAGCCCGAGCAGTGGCATTTCTGGGAACACTTCACGCCTTACCTGATGCCGACGCCGCTGCTCGATGCGGCCGCGCGGCGTCGCTCCTGACGAGCCCGCCCCATGCCGACCTGGAATTCCGCCCTCCGAGAACAGAAGCCGTCGCGCAAGCTCGCGCGCGGCACGACCTTCGGCACCGTGATTCACGGCGTCGTGGACGTGCCGGTGTCGATGCGGTTCTTCTGCTACCTGTCGCTGGCGATGTTCGCGATGTTCGTGACCGCGCTCGTCGAGCTGAGCTACGCGAACACCGAGAGCGTGTCGGGGATGCTGACGCCGCGCTCGGGGCTGATCGGCGTCGGTGCGCCGCCGGGCTGGGCGGTGCGCGACGTCTACGTCGGCAAGGATCAGCACGTGAAGGCCGGCCAGCGCCTGCTCGCGGTGACGCGCGACACGAGCTTCGTCAGCCAGGCGAACAACGTGCAGGGGATGCGCGCGGCGCTCGACCGGCAGCGCGTCGAGGTGACGCAGCAGATCGATGCGGCGCGGCTCGAATACCGGTCGTCGGTGCAGCAGATCAATCAGCAGATCGCCGCGCAGGGCGAGAGCCGCGGGCTGATCGACCGGCAGATCCAGGACCAGAAGCGCATCGTCGACGAGTATGGCGAACGGCGCGCGCGCGTGAAGCAGTTGCTCGACGAACAGGTCGTGACGCTCGAACAGTACAACCAGGTCAACACGCAATACCTGCAGGCCGGCCAGGCGTACCAGGACCTGCTGCTGCGCCGCGCCGAACTCGCGAAGAACGCGATGAAGCTGCGCGGCGATCTCGACACGATGCAGAGCAAGTACGACGGCGCGAACGCGGAACTGAAGATCAAGCAGGAGGAGCTGAACGCGAAGGAATACAACATCGACGAGAACGTGAACCAGGTGCTGTACGCGCCGGCCGACGGGCAGATCGTGCGGCTCGACGTCGTGCAGGGCGGCGTGATCGATCCGCCCGGCACGCGTGTCGTCGAGATCCTGCCCGCGAAGGCGGACGGACTGATCGCCGAGGTCTACATTCCGTCGTCGAAGGCCGGCTTCGTGAAGAAGGGGCAGGAGGTGAAGGTTGCGTACGCAAGCTATCCGGTGGAGAAATTCGGCACCTATCGCGGCAAGGTGCTGTCGATCTCGCCCGTCGCGTTCTCGGCGAAGGAACTGAACCTGCCCGGCGATGCGGCCGTGCCGCAGACCTACTTCAAGACCTGGGTCGAACTCGCCGACCGCACGCCGTCGTTCGATGGTCGGCCGTTGTCGCTGCGGGCCGGGATGATGCTGAAGGCGGACATCGTGCTGGAGCGTCGCAGCCTGCTCGAATGGCTGTTCGAGCCGTTGTACCGGATTCGCCAGCGCCTGTTCGGCGTGCCGGCCTGAGCCGATGGGCAATCGCGACACCCGCCGCCCCCGCGCGCGGCCGGGCACCGTGCGTCCGCTGTCGCGCTGGCTCGGCGCGACGCTGTTCGCATGCGCGGCCGCCGCGCACGCCGCGCCGCAGCCCGACGGCGACGCCCCACCGCGCTGGCAGGCCGGCGCCGACGGGATCGGCTTCTGGCCGGGCGGCGATGCGGCTGGCTTCGATGCGAGCGCATGGATGACCGATGCGGGGCCGGCGCGCGGCGCACGCAACGAAGCTTCGGGCGACGAGCGGCAACCCGATACCATTCCGCTGACCGCCCGCAAGATCACGCTCGGGCAGCGAACCGGCGCGGCAGCGCGCGCCTGCGAGGCCGCCGGCGACGCGGGCGCGGACGGCATCGGCTTCGACGACGGCCGTACCGGCGGCGGCTGCGATCCGGCCGCCACGCACGATGCACCGGCCGGCGACGCAGCGGCGCGCGGCGTCGTCCATGCCGACCGGATGCCGTACGAACTGCATCCGGTCGATCCATCGCGGCTGCCCGATCTGCCGGCCGCGCAGGCGCCGCCCTTGCTCGAGCAACTGATGGGCGACGACCGCAACATGGTCGGCCTCGGCTGGCACTTCGTCGGGACGACCGGACGCTCGACGCCCGTGACGACGCGCACCGACGCGCTCGGCCTGAACAGTTTCCAGAACGCGGGTTCGAGCCTGTCACTCAGCAATACGAACACGCTGGCGTTCACGTTCACGCATTTCGTCTCGGAGCACTGGGCCGCCGAACTGGGCGCCGGCATTCCGCCGGTGCTGACGTTGCGCGGGCACGGCAGCATCGCGCTGCCGCTCGACCGCATCTTTGCCGGCGTCCACGGGCGCTTTCCGCTGATCGATCTCGGCAACACGCAAAGCAATCCGCTCGCGACCACGCGGGCCTGGCTCGGCTCGGTCGTGTTCAAGTACTACCTCGGCGAGCGCGACGACCGTTTCCGTCCGTTCGCGGGCATCGGCGTCAGCTACACGCGTTTCACGAACACGAACCTGAACCCCGTGTTCCAGCGCAAGCTCGCATCGCTCGGCGGGCTGCTCGCGGCCGGCGCGGACATCGGCAGCCTGCAGTCGCTGCTGCTCGATCCGGCGCTGTTCCAGCGGATCTGGGATGCCGGCGGCGACCTGCTGCTGTCGGGGCGGACCAATGTGTCGGCGAAGGTGAAGAGCGTCTGGGAGCCGGTGTTCACCGTTGGCGCGAGCTACCAGATCACGCGCCGGTTCTGGCTCACCGGGATGGTGACCTACATCCCGCTGCGCACCCGGATCACGCTCGACATCAACCAGCCGAACCGCCTGCTGGCGTCGAATACGTTCGATATTTCGGCGAACCCGGTGCTGGCCACCGTCCTGCTGAACTTCCGCTTCTGACGGCGTAGCCGGCCATTTTCATGAATTTGACGCGCGACGCTGGGATAATGATCGAGTTTGGCTGCGTCAATGATGGAAGGAGGCCCCATGGGCGACAACGATACCCGCACCGAGACCGACAACCGCACCGAGACGCGCTCGATGGAGGAGCGCCAGCGCCGTTTCGAGGAAGATCTCGTCGACGCCTACGACGAAGAGCTCGAGATGGAACTCGACGACCGCCGCTTCGACAATGGTGAGGACGTGCTGTTCTCGCCCGAGCGTCGCGAGGCGCGTAAGGCGTATTTCCGCGAGTTGTTCCGCTTGCAGGGCGAACTCGTGAAGCTGCAGGACTGGGTCGTGAACACCGGGCACCGGCTCGTCGTCCTGTTCGAGGGGCGCGATGCGGCCGGCAAGGGCGGTGCGATCAAGCGCATCACGCAGCGCCTGAACCCGCGCGTGTGCCGGGTGGCCGCGCTGCCGGCGCCGAACAACCGCGAGCGCACGCAATGGTATTTCCAGCGCTATGTCGCGCATCTGCCGGCAGGCGGCGAGATCGTGCTGTTCGACCGCAGCTGGTACAACCGTGCGGGGGTCGAGCGCGTGATGAATTTCTGTACCGACGACGAGTACGAGGAATTTTTCCGATCGGTGCCCGAGTTCGAGAAGATGCTCGTGCGCAGCGGCATCCAGATCGTCAAGTACTGGTTCTCGATCACCGACCACGAGCAGGAACTGCGCTTCCAGAGCCGGATCGAGGACCCGCTGAAGCAGTGGAAGCTGAGCCCGATGGACCTCGAAAGCCGCCGCCGCTGGGAGGCTTATACGGCCGCGAAGGAAGAGATGCTGCAGCGCACGCATATTCCGGAGGCGCCGTGGTGGGTCGTGCAGGCCGTCGACAAGAAGCGCGCGCGGCTGAACTGCATTCACCATCTGCTCGGCCAGGTGCCGTATCACGAGGTGCCGCGCCCGACGATCGACCTGCCGCAGCGCGAGCATCACGAGGATTACATTCGCCGGCCGGTGCCCGACAACATGATCGTGCCGGACGTGTATTGAGCGGTTCGGGGCGGCTGGACCGGCCAGGGGAGGCGCGCCGTGCAACGCGGCGCGCGGTCTTCTATCGAGCGAATCCAATCACAGGTCGGGGAAGCCGGAGCGTCCTTGCGTCAGGTCGAACAGTTCGGCCCTTGCCGCGGCTTCGGCGGCTTCGGGCAGCTTGATCACGAGCTTTACCGTCATCCCGTACGCGCTGTCCACTAGCGCGTAACCCGCCTGTTCGATCCAGCGGCGCACGCGTGCCTCTTCCGGGTAGCCGATCTCGATCGCGAGCCGCGTGTGCCGAATGCGCTCGACGCGCTCGGCATCGAGCAGCGCCGACGCGATCGCATCCGTGTACGCGCGCACCAGCCCGCCCGCGCCGAGTTTCACGCCGCCGTAGTAACGCACGACCGCGCCGAGCACGCCGTCGAGGTCGTGATGACGCAGCACTTCGAGGATCGGCCGGCCCGCCGTGCCCGACGGCTCGCCGTCGTCCGACATACCCGACTGGCCGCCCGCCAGCAGCGCCCAGCACACGTGGGTGGCCGCCGGATGCTCGTCGCGCAGGCGCTGCAGCACCTGCATCGCGGCATCGCGGTCCTCGACGGGAACCGCGTACGCGATGAAACGGCTCTTGCGGATTTCGAGTTCGCGGAGGTAGGAGGTGGCGAGCGAATAACTCATGCGTCGCGACGCGGAAAGCGTAGGGAAATCAAGGTGATGATGGCCGGTCGATGCTCGTGGTGTGGGCCCGCGGACCGATGGATGTCGTCTGCATGAGCGCGGGGCGAAGACGGAATTTTACCGTGGCGCACGTCGAGGGTATCCAGTTTGGCCGGCGACCGCGGTCCGGATGGCGAGCATGGCTTGAATCGGGCACGGTACCTGCGCGCGACATGCGCTGCTTTCGTTTCCTGCGCGTGGCTCAAGTCGATTCATCGATGCCGCGCACGGCATCAACGCACGCCGACCGACGACCGCAGCGCCGCGCCCAGCGTGCGCAGCGCCTGCCGGGCGTGCGCATCGGTCAGGTTCGAGTAGAGCACCACGTCGCGCGCCGGCAACGGCGGCAGCCCGTAGCGCGTCCCCACGTCGACGGTGCCGGAGGGCGCCACGCGATGCCCGAGCGCCGCGACGGCCAGCCCCGCGGATACCGCCGCGCCGATCGTCGCCACGCCGCCGCCGACGAAGACTTCCGTCCACGCGACACCGGCTTCGTCCAGCGCGTCGACCGCCATGCGGCGCACGCTGCACGGTTCGGCCTGCGTGGCGAGCCGCAGCGGTTGCGGCGGATGGTATTCGAAATCGGCCGCCGCCATCCAGCCGAACGACTCCGACAGAATGGTTTCGCCGTCGAGCCGTCGGCTGTCGTGCTGCAGCGCGACGGCCGCATCGAGCCGGCCGCGATCGAACGCATCGAGCACGTCGCGCGACGCGGCGACGCGGATCTCCAGCACCAGCGCCGGCTCCGCTTCGCTCATCCGCCGCAGCAGCATCGGCAGATCGGCGCCGACGACATGGTGGCTGACGCCGATCACGAGCCGTCGCTGGCTCGTGCCGAAGGCGCCGAGCGCACCATGGTGAGCGGCCACCAGTTCGCGCGCCGGCTCCAGGAACGCGGTGCCGTCGGCCGACAGGCGAACCTGCCGCGGCGTGCGTTCCAGCAGGCGGCGGCCGAGCCCGTCTTCCAGCCGCTTGATCTTCAGGCTCACCGCGGACTGTGTCGTGTCCAGCGCTTCCGCGGCCCGCGTGAAGCTCTTGAGATCGGCGGTCAGCACGAAGGCCTGCACGGCTTCGATGTCGAGCGTTTTCATCGCACCCTCATTCATTTCAGAATCGAATCATTGAAATATTCTGCCATCGTCTTTTCAAATGATTCAAGGTCTTCTACGCTGCGTCCATGCCGTCCGGAATGCCGTCCGTTTCTTTCGCCAGGAGTCGATCATGCTGACCGCGTACTACGTGCACCGCCTGCCGGCGGACTACGACCTCGACATCATCCGCAATCGCGTGCGCGAGCGCGGCCGGCTGTGGGACGACACGCCCGACCTGCTGTTCAAGGGATTCCTGTTGCGCGAGGCCGGCCGTCACGGCGCGACGGAAAACGGCTATGCGTCGTTCTACCTGTGGCGCAACGAACAGGCGTTCGCGCGGTTCGTGACGGATGGCCGCTATCGGGTCGTGACGGACAGCTTCGGTCGCGCGCCGATCGACACGCAAGTTGCGCTCGACGCGCGCAAGGGCAGTGCGTCGACGGGACGTTTCGCGCGTCTTGAAACGATCGAGATTCCGGCGGACGCCGATCTCGATGCGGCACTGGCGCGGGAGATCGCACGCAATCGCGAAGCGGCGGCTCGGCAGGGCGTGGTCGCGGCGGCCGTCAGTCTCGATCCGCTGCGTTGGCGCTTGACGCGTGCGCTCGTGACGGAACATGAACCGGACGACGGCGGCGCGGGCACCGTGTACCAGGTCCTGCATCTGGCGAGGCCGTTGCTCGACACGCTGGACGCGGGTCGCGCGTGATGGCCGGCATCGCGTCGCGATTGCCGGCCGGCGTGGTGATTGCCGCGCATCTGGCGGGTGTGGCGGCGGGCATCGTCACGATCGCGGCGCTCGTGACGGTGCTGGCGCTGCTGTTCAGGTAACGCGCTTCAGCACAGTGGTGGTGGGCGCGGGGGCGCCGCGCATGCGATGCGCGGCGCCCCCGGTCGCTTCATCGCCGCTCGCTCAATGGCCTTGCAAGCGGATATCGCGCGACGACGCGCCGACGTACACGGTCCCGCCCGAGACGACCCGCCAGCCGTTGCGCGACGTATCCCAGACGCTCTGCATCCGCGGCGACACGGTCACGCGCACCCGCCGTGCCTCGCCCGGATTCAGCCGGATCTTTTCCCAGCCGACCAGCCGCTTCGGCGGCTCGTCCTTGTACGGCACGCCGAGATAGACCTGCGGCGTTTCCGCGCCGGCCACGCGCCCGTCGTTGCGTACGGTGAACGCGACGCTCAGCGAGCCGTCCCATTGCTTCGACACCGACAGACCCGAATACGCGAAGTGCGTATACGACAGGCCGTAGCCGAACTCGAACATCGGCTTGATGTTGCGCGCGTCATACCAGCGGTAGCCCATGTCCAGCTTTTCCGCGTACACCGGGTCGTTGTCGAACGCGCCGTTTTGCCCCCACGTCGGCGAGTCCTGATCGCGCGCCGGGAAAGTCACGGGCAGCTTGCCCGACGGATTGACCGCGCCGAACAGCACGTTCGCGATCGCCTTGCCGCCGGCTTCGCCCGGATACCACGCCTCGACGATGGCCGACACGTTGTCCTTCCACGGCATCAGCACCGGATTGCCGCTCTGGACGACCACGACCGTATGCGGATTCGCGCGCGCGACGGCCTCGACGAGCGCATCCTGGTTCGACGGGTTCGCGAGGCTCAGGCTCTGCAGGTCGCCGAAATCCTCGCCGGCCGGCTGCGCGACCACGACGATCGCGACATCCGAGCGGCCCGCGAGCGCCGCGGCCTGGTCGATCTCCTGCTGCGTGTACGCGCGGAACGGCGACTGCTGGTCGCTGTTGCCCGCATACGTGACCTGCGCGGCCGGCGCCAGCGCGCGGATCGCCGCGACGATCGGCACGTCGACCTTGAGCCATGGATTGCGCCACCAGCTGCAGCCGGTCGACGATCCGAACGTCAGGCCTCCGCAGCCGGCGAACGAACCGGATACGGGGTCGCGCGTGTTACCCGAGCCGCCGCCGGACAGCACGGCTGCATCCGCATGGCCGCCGATCACGGCGATCCGCGACAGTGCCGACGCGACGAGCGGCAACTGGTTGCCGTCGTTCTTCAGCAGAACGATCGATTGCTCGGAAGCCGCTTGCGCGAACCGGTTCCCGGCCGCGAAATCGATCGTGCCGCCGCCTTGGGCCGGATCGTCCATCACGCCCACGCGGATCATCACGGCGAGCTTGCGGCGCACCATGTCGTCGAGGCGCGCGGTCGACACCGAGCCGTTCGCGATCGCCTGCTTGACGGCCGCCGGCGTCAGGTACACGCTCGGCCCGACGTCTTCTTCCTCGTCGAGCCCGGCATTGATCGCGGCGGCGGTGCTGTGCGTGGCGCCCCAGTCGGACTGCACCTGGCCCTGGAAGCCCCACTCGTTCTTCAGCACGTCGTTCAGCAGATGAGGGTTCTCGCACGCATAGGTGCCGTTCAGGCGGTTGTAGCTGCACATCACGCTACCGGGCCGCCCGCGTTTCGCGGCGATCTCGAACGGCAGCAGATACAGCTCGCGCAGCGTGCGTTCGTCGATCTGCGTATTGCCGCCCATCCGGCCGTGCTCCTGCTCGTTGCCCGCGTAGTGCTTGATCGTGGCGATGACTTTCTGCCGCTGCGTGGCGAGCGTGCGTTCGGCGAGCAGGTCGCCGGCGAGCAGCGGATCCTCGCCGAGATACTCGAACAGGCGGCCGCCGCGCGGCTCGCGCGCGAGGTTGGTGCCGCCGGCGAGGCCCATCCCGAATCCTTGCGCGCGCAACTGGATCGCGACCTGCTTGCCGTAGTCGTACGACAGCCGCCGATCCCAGCTCGCGGCGACCGCGATCGTGGCCGGGAACGTCGTGCTGGCCTGCGACGTGCTGCCGGAGCCGGTCGCCGAATCGACCATGTTGAGATCGGGAATGCCGAGCCGCGGCACACCCTGGATGTAGCCGGCGCCACCGCCCGGCACCTTGGACATTTCGTATTGCGAATGAATGAATTGAAGTTTCTCGTCGAGCGTCATCTTGCGCACGAGCAGGTCGGCGCGCCGTTGCGCGGCGGCCGATGCGAACGCGTCGGTCGCGTCGCCCTGCGCATTGAAATCGGCGTCGCCGGCGTAGGCAGTGGTGCAGAGGGTCGCTGCCAGCACGACGGCCGGCCAGAGTTTGTCCCGCATGTTGCTCTCCTGATCGTATTGCCGGTTGTTCGAATGATGTCTGGAGCTGCGCACGTCCGGTGGATTCGCACCGGACGGATTCGGCTGGCGGTGCAGGATGGTTGCGCGTCGGCATGCCAGGCCAGGCGGGGAATCGTTACGGCCGGTTGGGCTCGACCAGTCAATGCGGGCGGCGACGCAGGCCATCCCGCACTGTCGAATCGGGTGTAGCGATTCTCTGCTGCGACCAATGGTATGAATGTAGTTTGACTACAGCATCGGTGTTTCTACCGATCCGTGTGATCTTTATTTCGTAGTCGCGCTGGGTGGGGTGGAAAGGCGGTCATCGTTCCCGATGGTGGGGGTGTGGTCGGGTAAGAAGTACCTGTGTGCTGGTGCTATTGCGCGGGCAATACGCCGTGACTCGTGGTCCGGTTCGTTGCGTGTACATCTAACCGGGGCGACATTGACATGTCATCGAATACGACGCGGTTGACCGGATGTCCGAAACGTACTTTTCATGTGGCGATGACGGTATTGCTCAATCGCTTGGGTCATTTCACGCACTGTTTGCCGGTGAATCTGTTTCTAATCTTGCGCGGGTGCGTACGCTCGATCGAGTTCGCACATCTCTTTTCGATAATCAATCGACCGGGCATCGAATCCGAAGGTGCGACAGGAGTTGATTTCCGCAAAGTCCGACAATCACACGTCAAGGAACGATATGGCATTCCAGCTTCAGGATCGGGTCCAGGAAACGACCACTTCTACCGGTACGGGGGCGCTGTCCCTGGCCGGTGCAATGACGGGATTCCGAGCATTTTCGTCCGTGTGCGCCAATGCCGATACTTTCTATTACGGGCTGCAAGCGGTCACGGGGACCGGTGTTCCGAGCGGGAACTGGGAGATCGGAATCGGCGCATACAACGCCAGCGGGAACACGCTGTCGCGTACCACCGTGCTGGCGTCGAGCAATGGCGGTGCGATCGTGAATCTCGCTGCGGGTACCACGCAGGTGTGGATGGATTTACCCGCGGCGCTTCCGGCCAATTTGCCGGTCAGCGCCAAATATTTTGGTGCGAAGGGAAACACCCGGATCGTCAACGACGGCGTCACGACGTCGGGATCAACGTCGTTTTCGTCGGCCTCGGCGGTATTCACGGCGGCGGACGTCGGCAAGCGGATCGACATCGCGACAACGAACGCCAGCGGCGTTGCAACGCTGGTCGTTTCCACCACGATTGCGGCGTTCGTCAGCGCGACGCAGATCACGCTCGCGAAAGCCGCCAATGCGTCGGCGACCGGGGCGAACGTGGTCTACGGCAGCGACGACGGCCCGGCCCTGACGGCCTGGCTGAACTACCTGATGACTATCTGGCCGGTCAAGGGCGACCTGCCTGCCGGGGTCTACTATTCGAGCCTCGCGCTTCCGTCGATCACCAGGCCGATAGCCGTGTTCGGGCATTCGGCGCGCACCTCGATCATTCAGTTCGGCGCCGGCGTCAGCGGCCAATGCCTGACGGTATTGAACGCCGGCTTCAACAACGAAGCGACGGATTTGCCGCAGACCGGCAACGTGTCATGGACGTCGAACATGGCCGTGCTCGCCGGGTGTGTCCTGCGCGACTTTACCCTTCAGGGCAATCGCGCATGCGCATCACTGCAACATGGCCTGGTGTTGCAGGGCAACGTGGACTGGCTCGATGTCGCTCACGTGAACTGTCTGTATTTCCGCGGCGGCGGCGTGCTGTGGATGGACACCGGAAGCGGATCGACGCAAGCACGCGCCAACGTACGCGAGATCAATCTGAACACGATGAAGATCAGGCACTGCGGCGACCTGTCGACGAACACGCCGAGTTTCGGGATCTACCTTGACGACAGCCCGGCTGCCACTATGTCCGACTCGTCGAACCTGTTCAACCTGAACAATATCGACATCATCTTCAGCTATGGCACCGCGCTCGCCGTGCAGGATCGGCGCACGTCGAATACCGGCTTTCCGCTGTACGGAATTCAAGCGCGAAACATCGTGCTGCACGACCGGATGACGACGATGGGACTGAGCGGCGGCCGGATGTTCAGCGTCATCGGACAGGTCACGAACTGCCTTTTCGACATCAACTTCCCGTTGAGCGCACGTAACGACTACGCGGCGGAGATTCGGCCGAACCCGAATTTCAATGTCTATCCCACGGACAATGAATTTACCTTCGCGTTCCCGAAGACGGTGAAGGGGGTGACGATCGGGAACATCGGCTACAACACGATCAGGTTCAGGAATTATTTCGGATGCGCCGAGGCGGTATTCATTTCCACCGAGAGTCCGTACAACCTGAGAATCGATTGCGAGACCGACAGCGTGTTTCAGCAGGTCACCTCGGCGCTGGTTTTGACGGGGACGGGCGCCGTCGCGATTCCGGGCTGGTCGTTCGGTACGACGCCGAACCTGTCGATCTTCATGCCGGTCAACGCAGTCAACGGGACAGGCGACACGACGCTGGCGACCATTTTTGGCATCACGGGCACGATCGCGCGTTCCGGAAGCGTCACGGCCGGAACCGACACCTATACGTTTACGCCGTCTTCATCCAGTACGGCGTACATTCCCGCAGGAGAATACTTCTCGAAGATCTGTGTCGATGCGTCGCAAGGTAACGGGGTGGCCGGGCGTTACAAATATATTCCTGAGGACCGCTACGGACGTGCGGTCAACAGCGCATGGGCCAGCGGGCGCCTGCTGCAAATGTGGCCGTGGCAATTTCACATCGAGAATGCGACCGGGCTGGTTCGTTACAGCTACGGCGTGCCGACGGCCGACAGCGCCGGTAACGCGATGGCGGTGTGGTCCAACGGCTTCGTCGGCACCAGTTCGACGCCCGGGGTGACCGGTATCAGCAAACTGACGGCGAACTATGCGTCGCCGACGATGCTGACCAACCTGGTCGGCGGGATCGACGGCCAGTCGGTCAGGATCATCGCGACCAACGGCAACTGCACGATCGCGAACAACGCGAACATCCAGACGACGACCGGGGGAAACGTCGTCATGGTGAGCGGGCAGGTCCTGACTTTTACGTTCGACGCGACACTGAACAAATGGTGTGGCGGTTAGCAACCGGCGGTCGCGGTCGCTTTTCAGGGGAGTGGCCCCATTTCCGTATGAAGTTTGGCTTTCGGTGGGCTTGCTCACATACGCGCCGGGCTGGACGGTGTCCAATCGTGTATCGCCGCGGGAGCGGCCGCGCCGGAGCACGACCGGCGCGGCAGTATCCGTGCGGACCGTCCGTGTCGTATCGGGCGACGTTCGCGACGGCGATGCGGACGGTATGCCGGTGCGTAACCGCGATTTTCGTCGGGCGGGCCGGCCGACTGTAGACAGACGAGCGCGCCGAAGCGCCGCTCGGCCGTACGAAGCGATGTGCGGCGAGAAAGGATGCGCGGCAATGCAGCGCGAGCCGTGCCGGCAAGCGAAATGCGGTATCCGTCAGGTTGGGGCGGGCGGGTTCCGCTCAGTTTGGAAAGACGCGATGTCAACGACTACACAGAAGAAATCGAGGCTCGGCATGCCGCGGCTGCGCGTTGCGATGGCGGCGACCGTGTGTGTGCTGAATGCCTGCGCATTTGCGCCGGGCATGACATATCAGGCGCCGGCCGAACGCGATGCGAATGCGCGCGTGAGCGTTGCGGCGACGGGGTCGGGGGGACTCGACGGGGTGCAGAACGTGTCCAGCGAAGACCTGATCGAGATCACGCCTGCGTTCGTCGAACAACAGCATGCCGCGCGCTCTGCCGGCGTCGACGCCGAAATCCGGCAACTGTTCGGTACGCCAAAGGCATACGTGATCGGCCCGGGCGATGTGCTGAACATCGTCGTCTGGGATCACCCGGAACTGAACCTGCCGACGGCGCAGGCGACGAATGGCGACAATATCGGCACCAACTCGGTTGTGGCGGGGTACACGGTGGACGCGGGCGGTAACGTTCAGTTCGCGCAAGCAGGCCTCGTACACGTGGCCGGGCTCACCGAGGCGGAGGCGCGTGCCGCGGTGACCCGGCGGCTGGGCGAGTACGTGCGCAAACCGCAGATTGCGCTGCGTATCCAGGCGTATCGCAGCAAGCGAGTTTATCTCGACGGCGAAGTGCGCACGCCGGGGCTGCAGATCGTGAACGACATGCCGATGACGTTGCCCGAGGCGATCGATCGCGCGGGCGGCTTCACGGCCGGAGCCGACCGGTCGCAGGTCACGGTGACGCGCGGCGGCAAGACGGTGAACGTGAGTTTGCCGGCCATGATCGCCGCGGGTATCAATCCGTCCAATATCCTGTTGCGCGACGGCGATCTCGTGCGAGTGCGTCCGACGAGCGAAGCGAAGGTCTTCGTACTCGGCGAAGTGTCACGCCCGGCGACGCTGACGTTGACCGACGGACGGATCAGCCTCGGTGAAGCGCTTGGCGAGACCGGCGGCGTCAGTCAGTACACGTCTGACGCGCGGCAGATCTACGTGGTGCGCCGCGGGCCGGGGAACCGGCCGCAGGTCTATCACCTGGACGGTCGCGCGCCGGCCTCCTATGCGTTGGCCGATCAGTTTCCGCTCGAGCGTCGCGACGTCGTCTTCGTCGATGCGTCGTCGCTGGTGCGCTGGAGCCGCGTCGTGAATTTGCTGATTCCGTCCGCGGCGCAGGGCGCGCTCACGGCCCGGGCCGTGACGCCGTGAACCCGATCTCGACGGCCGCAGCCGCAATCGGTCATGTCACTGCCTGACACGCGTGACGGCTTCGTATTGAAAATGTAATGTGGCGTACGGAATCCGTCAGGACGAGATGGCCTAATCGCCTTAGACATTCGAGTGCGGCCGTCTGCGCCGCGCATCGAGGTCGTCCGGTGAAAAGCGGGGCGATATTGCGGAATGCAAATCAAGGGCATTCTCGAAACCTGCCTCTACATTGAAGCGCCTGCGGATCGGGGTGGTCCGCGGCGAGTGCGCGTGCGTTGCTGGCGCGCTTCCCTTCATGCATCCGGGCAACGATCGAACGCTTGCCCCATGGCCCGCGGCAAGCACGCGTTGAAACCCGGCCTGTCAGACACTTAAAACAAGGACCAAACCATGACACCCATCCAGTTCGATGGATGCGTCGGCTGGCTTCACGAGGGCACTCGACCACACGGCGTCGTCATATGCGAGCCGCTCGGCCATGAGGCGCTCTGGCTGCACAAGCTTGTTCGCTCAATTGCGGAACACCTTGCCGACCGTGGTTTTCCGGTTCTACGTTTTCACTATCCGGCGAGTGGCGATTCGCTCGGCGACGAACAGGATCCCGAACGTTTCGAGAACATGCTCGCAAGCGTGCGCCATGCCGTCCGGACCTTGCGCGACAACGCCGTGCTGGATGGCCTGACGCTCATCGGTGTACGCGCCGGTGCGCCATTGGCGCTTCTCGCTTCGGACGGCCTGTCCGGAATCACGCGTTTCATCGCACTTGCCCCCGTCGTGCGTGGTCGCAGCTACGTGCGCGAGCTCTCGCTCGTCGCGCAACGCTGGCTCGATAACCTGCCGCCGACCGTGCGGGAGGCGGTTCGTGACGAACGGCCGTTCAAGGTGCTCGGCCACGCGTATCCCGACGATCTCCTCGGAACACTCCGCAGTATCGACCTGTGCCAGGCTGCCGGCCAGCTGCGCGAGTTGCCCGCGCGCGCGCTGCTCGTCGATACGCCGTACGGCGATGGTCCGGCGTTGTCGGACACGCTGCGCGCGCGTGGCGTCGCGGTCAGTATCCACACATGTTCGGACTGGGCGGCCGCCATGTGCGAACCGCACCGCTCCCGGCTGCCGAATGCGTTGCTCGACACGATCGGAAGCTGGATCGACGACGATCCTGACGCGGACGTACGAACCTCCACGCGCCAGCACGTTTCCGACGTCGTCCTGGCCGGAAGCGGCAGTGTCGAGCGCGTGATTCGCATGGGGACGCAACCACTGATCGGGGTGCTGTGCGAGCCAGCCGACGACGCCATGCGTCTCGCGGCCCCCACGCTGCTTATCGCCAATACCGCCGCCAATCCGCGTACGGCCGACGGGCGGCTTGCAGTTCGCCTGGCGCGGTCGCTCGCCGCGCGCGGCATCCGCAGTCTGCGCTTCGATTCGAGCGGGATCGGCGACAGCAGCCTGCGTGCGCGTGACGATCAATCGGATATTCCGTATTCGGACCAGATGATCGACGACATGATCTGCGCCGCGCGTTGGCTGAAAGAGGCGGGTCACCATCGGATCGTCACGTTCGGAATCTGCTCCGGAGCGTACGCGTCGCTTCATGCCGCCGCGCGGGGCGCGCTTGCCGGCGCGATCACGATCAATCTCCCCGTGTTTGTCTGGCCGCGCGGACAGACACTGGCGGATGTCGTCGACAACCAGACCAATTCGATGCGTGGTTATGTCGCTTCATTGCGCAGCCTCGGCAAGTGGCGCCGGGTGCTGCTCGAGGGGCGTGATCCGCGTCCGGTGCTGCGTGCGCTGATTCGTTTCGTCGCCGACTTCACGACGGTCCCGATCAAGAGCTTCATGGAGCGCATGGGGCGCGCGCCGGACAAGGATACGCCGCGCGGGATGCTGCACGACATGTCGGCACGCGGCATCCAGGCGCATCTCCTCTACGGCACGTTCGATCCGGGCGTCGATGTCGTGGTTCGGCATTTCGGTCCGGTGTCCGGTGCGTTCGCGCATTTGTCGAACGTATCGGTCGATACGCAGGACGGGCTCGACCATTCGTTGCACAGCGATGCCGCCGCGCAGTACGTGGTCGACCGCTGCGCTGCGCTGCTTTCCGGCTGGCATGCGCCGGCGGAGCCGGTTTCGACGGCAAGGCCGAAAGCGGAAGCCGAACGCGCGACGCCGTAGCGTTCGGTTACCCGCCGCCGCATTTGAGCGCGGCTGGACGACGCCCAGGCTACGGGCGGGGAGGAGCACGCCCCGTGTGCCGGCGACCGGTTGAAACCGTCCGAAAGTGACCGTGCGAACAGATCCCCGGTTTCCGGCACAGTATCTTGACGGTGTCTATTTCTCGCGTCGCCCGTTTTCGACGGTGCCGGCGTCATGAGGCTGCTCAGGAATGTGGATGCAAAGAAACCGCCGTGGATGCTGGACAACATGTAAACGCCACGCGTCGCAGGCGACGTGCCATTCGGGGCGGTCGTGATGCGTGTACTGGTCGTCAACGATTTCGTTCGCAAGGGCGGGGCCGAGGAAGTGTACCGGCTGTCCGTCGACGTGCTTCGCGCGCGCAATGACGTCGAGGTCGAAACGTTCGACGAGCGCACGCTGATCGATGTCGAGAACGGTCGTCGCGCACGCGCGTGGTCACCTGCTGCCGCACGCGCGCTCGACACGTTGCTCGAGCGATTTCGTCCGCAACGGATCCTCGTGCACAATTACCACAACCTGCTGTCGAGCGCGATCCTGCCCGTGCTCGGGCGCTACAAACGGCGCTCGAAGTGCCGTTTGTACATGACCGCGCACGACTACCACCTGGTGTTCTACAACCCGAGTCTGATGGTCTACCGGGGAGGGCGCGCGCAACCGCTATCGCTCGATCAATTGCGTCGCGGCAGGCGTATCGTTCTCACCGCCAGCCCGCGCGGTTTTCTTCACGATGTCGCGAAGAAGCTGCATTGGCACGCGGTCAACGCGCTTTTCGACCCGCTCGGCCTGTTCGACGAGATTCTCTGCCCGAGCCCGTTCATGCGCGACCTGATCGCACGATTCGGTCGGACACCGGCGACACTGCTGCCGAATCCGATCGATACGACGCTGGTTCCCCGTACACCGAAGCCTGCGCGGAGAGGCCGTCTCGATCTCGCGTTCGTCGGTCGCCTGGAGGCCGACAAGGGCCTTGCCCAGTTTCTCGCGCTCATGGGCGAATCGCCCGGCGACGCGATTGGGTCGCTGACGGTCTACGGTGACGGACCGGAGCGCGGCAGCCTCGAGCAACATCACGCAGCACTTGTGGAGGCGGGGCGGCTGCGCTTTGCCGGGCGTCTCGATCATGCAACGCTGTTTGCCACGCTGCCGACGCATGACGCGATCGTACTGCCGTCCATCTGGGTGGAAAACGCGCCGCTCGTGATCGTCGAAGCGGCCATGCTGGGCCTGCCGGCACTCGTGCACGACATTGGAAGCCTGTCGACCTTCGGCGACGATCTCGGCAACAAGATTCGCTACCGGAACACGGCCGACGACCTGGCACGCGCGCTCGTCGAACTGCGGGCGCACCTCGACGACGAGCAGCGTCGCTACGACTGGTCACGCTACTCGGTCGACCGCTATGCGGCGTCGCTGTATGCCGCGCTCGGTATCGGCGGGAATGTATCGCGCACGCGGGCACATTGACAGTCGATGCACTGTTTCCTCTCAGCCCGGCAAGCACGATGACCGCCGTTCGAAAAAATTTTGCGTTGTTGTTTGCGCTGCAGATCTCGACGTACGTCGTGCCGCTCGTCACGCTGCCGCTCCTGACGCGCGTGCTCGGCCCCCAAGAGTACGGCCGGCTATCGTTCGTGCTTGCGGTGACGACGTATTTCATCAATCTCGCGAACTATAGTTTCGACCTGACGGCAACGCCGCGTGTCGCCCTCGCAAACGACAGGATGGAGCGGTCGCGCATTTTCTGGACGACGGTTTGCGCCCAATGGGCGATCACCGTCGCCGGCTTCGGGTTGCTCGTCGCGCTGACCATGCTCATTCCTCATTTTGCCGCGGAGCGCAGAGCGCTGCTGATCGGTTTCGGGATGGCGATCGGTGCCGCGCTGACGCCGGGCTGGTATTTTCAGGGTATTCAGAAGCTGAGTGTCTATAGCGTGACGGTGGTGGTGTACCGGGTACTCAGTGTCGCTGCCATCTTCCTGTGGGTGCGCACGGAGGACGACCTCCTGCATGCAGTCGCGATCAATACGGCCGTGCCATTGCTGTGCGGGATCACGCTGCTGGCGTACCTGTTCTTTCATCGCGAGGTCGAGCGCGTTCAGGTGCGACTTTCGGACGTCGTCGAAGCGTTGAAAGGCGGCTTTCAGGTGTTCCTCGCCTCGACGTCGATCTCGTTTTACGCGTCGACCAATACCGTCCTGCTGAGCATGGTTTCCGGTAACGTCGCCGCAGGCTATTTTGCGGCCGGTGACAAACTCATCCGTGCCGCGGTCGGCTTGTTGCAACCGCTCAGGGCGGCAACCTATCCGCACGTGACCTACCTGATGCATCACGCGCGCGACGAAGCATTCGCATTCCTGCGCAAGCTGATCGTCATGCAAGGCGCGCTGGTGCTGGCCATGTCGGCGACGATCTATGCATGCGCGCCGCTGGCGGTCCGTATCCTGTACGGCAGCTCGTTTGCGCCGACGATCGGCGTGCTGCATTGCCTGGCGCTGGTGCCGTTCATGGCATGCATGACCGACCTGTTCGGCGTTCAAACGATGTTGCCGCTCGGGATGAAGCGGGCGTTCAGCGTCATCCTGATCTCGTCGGGCGCGTTGAACGTGACGTTGCTTCCTCCGCTCGCGATGCTGTTTGCCGAACGTGGCGCGGCGATCGCGGTGCTGATCGCCGAAACGGCCGTCGCCGTCGCGCTTGCATACGTCCTTCGCCGTGAACGCGTCGGCGTGCTCGATCTGTCGGCGCGTTCCGGTTGATGCGAAGGCCGGTTCTCCGGGGCCGGAAACCTGCCGCGCCACTGCCGCCGAATGTGTGGGTTGTCGAACGTTTCTCGCGGCTGCGCGCTCCTATACTGGCGTGACAGCAGGGTAGGCCGGGAACCGTATCACGCGCGATACGTGTGCGTCGCTCCGCTCTAAAACGTGTATCGAGCACCATGAACGGAAACCGATCGATCAACCGACTGTGGGCAGCGACATTCATGATCGCGATCGCGAGCGAGGTATTCTCCGGCGCGATCCGCTATTACACGTCGATCGCAGGCGTGTCGATGCTCGGCTATCTGCCGAAGGCCCTGATGGTCGGCTGCATCGCGTTCGGCCTTGCGGTGCGTCCCCGTGTCAGCACCCTGCTCGTTGCGAGCTTCATGGCCGCGCAGCTGTGCGTTTCGCTCGCGAACGGCGTCAGTCTCGTGGCCGCATGCTTCTGGGTGTGGACGGTCGCGCCGTTGCTGTTCGTGCTGTTGATGCCGCCTGACGCGTTGGCGATGCTCGAGTCGAACGCGCTGAGGTTTGCGCTCTTCGCGTTGGCGATGGCCTGCTGTGCCGGGGTCATGCTCAACGAGTTCGTCCATCTGCCATGGGTCGGCGGCAGTATCGACGTCGACGGCGTCAATGTGCAACTGGCAAGCTCCAATTACGTCGGTTCCGTACCGCGCCTGCCCGGGTTCGGTCGAAGCAGTGCGTCCACAGGCCTCGTGATCGGCCTGCTGACTACGTGGCTCGTCCCGCGCCAGCGCAACGCGATGGTCATCTTGGCATTGCTCGCGATGTCGGCATTCGCGATCTGGGCGACCACCAACAAGACGACGCTCATCGCGCTTTCGCTCGTGTTGCTGTGTTTCGCCACCCTGAAAACGCCTGGCCTCCGGCGGGTCTGTATCGCCCTGACGATATTGATGATCGCGTTGCCGCTCGCGGGATGGGTCGTCGCCGAGACGGTCAACGTGGGCGCCACCGATACAGGATCGCTCGCATCGATGCAGGATCGGCTGCTGAACACCTGGCCGAAGCTGCTCGACGGGATGGCGAGTGCGAACCTGCTCTGGTTTGGCGTAGGGGCCGGTGGATTCGGGTCCGCGACGGCGTACTACACGTCCGACTTCGGCTTCAATACCGGCTATGCCGACAACGCCGCGCTCTATATCGTCGCGAATCTCGGTGTGGCAGGGGGCGTGCTCGTCATGCTCCTGTTCGCGCAGCGCGTGCTGGGCAGCCGCGCGGATGATCCGCGCGCATGGTTGATGCTGCTCTTCATACTGCTGAGCGGCGTCACGACGGATATCTTCGAAGCGCTCGGCTGTCTGCTCTTCGCCGGCGTCTCGGTCCGCATGCTGACAATTCATGCGGGTCGCGAACGTCTGGCCAGTCGCGATGGCTTGGGGCATGCGTCGACCTGGGCGGGAAGCCGATGAGCATGATCATCGAACGCACACGCATCAGGGGCTTGGCGAAATGCGTGGCAGCCGCACTGCTTGCGGCCGCGGCCGTGCTGACGGCGTCGAATTCCGCCAGCTCGGACGAACCCGCGCTCGTTCTTCCGAATCTGGCGCAGACGTCGACGCTGCCTTTCGTCGCGCTTCCCCGCTTTTTCGACACGCGTGCGAACTCGGGTGTTGCGATTCACGAGATCGACGATCCGGCGTTGCTCGACGCAGTGCGAGATGTCGGCTTCTCGTTCGTCCGAACCGATCTGTTCTGGGATTCGGTGGAAACGCCGCAAGGCTGGAACTTCTCCCGCTACGACGCGCTCGTCGCGAACCTGCGTGCGCGAGGACTCGGCGCTCTGTTCATTCTCGGTTATCAGCATCCGCTGCATGCGCCGAAGCAACCCCCGACGTCGCCGGCACAGATCGATGCATTCGCCGAGTATGCGACGCAGGCCGCGCGACACTATCGCGATCAGCCGGTACGCTTCGAAGTGTGGAACGAGCAGGACCACAAGGACTACTGGCTCGCACCGCCGTCCCCCGTCAAATACCGGAATCTGCTCGAGGCGACCGTCCGGGCCGTCAAAGCCGCGAATCCGCAGGCAATCGTTGC
Source organism: Burkholderia sp. E168m15 (assembly GCF_016586105.1). Taxonomy (NCBI): domain Bacteria; kingdom Pseudomonadati; phylum Pseudomonadota; class Betaproteobacteria; order Burkholderiales; family Burkholderiaceae; genus Burkholderia; species Burkholderia sp. E168m15. The sequence continues at coordinate 13,268 of NZ_BCPO01000148.1, read as the reverse complement.
GACGGGCGGCGTTCAGCAGGTCGACCGGGCTTTCATTCGAGCGGTGGGCGATATCGGCAGCGCGTCCCAGCCCGCGCCCGACGCGGTCAGCGTGCATCCGTATCGGCAGACTGCACCGGAGACCGTGCTGCGCGACTATGTGACGCTCGCGCAAGACCTCGCGACCTATCGCGGTGTTCCCGCGATCTGGGCAACCGAATGGTCGTATCCGACCTATGGGTACAAATACGTGGCGCACACCCGCGACGGCCACGATCCCGTGGCGCGCGAACGCCAGGCGCGCTACGCGGTACGGCGCCTTCTCGTCGACTGGATTGCGCAGATCGGGCTCACCGCCTATTACGACATGCGCAACGACGGCCGCGATCCGAAGAACATGGAGCACAACTTCGGCTTGCTGGACGCGGACAACACACCATTGCCGGCATACGTCGCGGTTCGGCATCTTTTCTCGTTTACCGCCAATGCACGTGGCGCGCGACTGTTCATGGACCCGGTTCGCCGTGTCGCCGTCCTGCAATTGCGCGCCGAAAACGTCGTGAAATACGTGGTCTGGTGCTACGAAACTGACAACACGGTCGATGTCGACCTGTCGCAGTTGCCGGTCGCAGGTACGTCCGCGTCCGATCTCTATGGCGCATCGGTCGATATCGCACATCGTCGGCTGACGATCAGCGAGGAGCAAGGTCCGGTGTTCATCGTCTCAGCGACTGGCCGATAGCCGGCGAGCAGGATCGGGAACGGTCGCATCATTCAGAAAAAAATCATGAAACTCACCGCACGAAACATCGTGGATTCACAGCGGATGCCGGATGAATCCGGCATGGCCCAGCTTTGGCACGCGATCAGACGGCATCGTCGCGTGTTCCTTGCAACGATCGGCGCGACGTTCGCGACAGGGGTGCTGTACGCGCTGCTGGCCACGCCGCAGTACCGGGCCGAAGCGCTTTTGCGCGTGCAGACGAAGCCCGGCTCGTCGATCAGTTCGTTGTCGGATGTCTCCGGAACCATCACGGCTTCGCCGTCCGCGTCCGACGAAAGCGAGATGCTGATCTCGCGCGCGGTCATCGACAACGCGATCTCCACGACCGGTGCCGATCTCGATATCCGTAACGCGAGCCGGTTTCCGCTGATCGGCGGGCTGGTTGCGTCGCGCTTCGACGTGGACGACACGCTCGCTTCGGCCCCGCTGGGGCTGACCGGTTATGCGTGGGGCGGTGAGCGGATCGATATCGGTGAATTCCTGCTGCCGAAAAATGCGCTCGGCGAGCGATTCAGGATCGTCGCGGAAGACGCGAACAACTGGACGCTCTACGATGACGACAACAACGTGCTTGCGCGAGGCAAGGTGGGTGAAGCGGTGCCGTTCAGGCTTCCCGGCGAAGCGACGGCCGGCCGATTGCGCATCGACGTGTTGCGCGCACGGCCCGGCATTGCGTTCACCGTGCGCAAGCAGCCGGAGCCGCTCGTCTACGAAAACGTATCGAAGCATCTGAAGACGGTCGTGCCGAATCGCGATTCGACGCTGGAATCGCCGTCGATGATTCGCCTGAGCTATCAGGCGGACAATGCGCGCGACGCGAAAAAGATGGTCGATGCGATCGTCCAACAGTATCTGCAGCGCGATCTCGCATTTCGGACGGACCGCGCGCGACGCAATCTCGATGCGTTGCGCCAGCGGTTGCCGGCACTCAAGCACGATTTGCAACAGGCCGAGGACGATCTGAATCGGTACCGGACACAGAACGGTGCGATCGACGTCGATCAGCAAGGCGCCGCGTTGATCAGCCGGCTCAATACGCTCGCGGAACACCAGACCGAGCTGCAGATTTCGCTGGACGACGTCCGGCAGCGCTTCCTGCCAAAGAGCTTGCAGTACCAGACCGTGCAGGCTCAGCTCGAACAGGTGAAGCGCGAGATTCGCGACACGAGCGCGATGGCGGCCAGATTGCCGACGACCCAGCGCGAGTTCGTGCGACTGTCGCGTCAGGTGACGATCGCCACCCAGTTGTACACGGGGGTACTGACCAACGCGCAGCAGCTCGAGATCGCCATCTCCAGCGCGGCGCCGGGCGTGACGGCCGTTGATACCGCGGTCGCACCGTTCCGGCCGGTCTGGCCCAAGCGCGGCATCATCGTTCTGGGCGCGTTGTTCGCCGGCGTATTCCTTGCGCTGACGGGCGTGCATCTGCTGTCGCTGCATCGCCGCGAACTGTATTCGCCCGCTGCACTGACCAGGTTGACCGGTCGGCCGTGTCTCGCGATCGTCACGTCGTCGCCTGCATCGGCGGCCGTACCGGGCGGGCCTCGCTCGACGGCGTTGCCGGTGGCGGCCACGCACCCGGACGATGCGGGCATCGATTCGGTGCGCGCATTGCGTGCGAGCCTGAAGGTCGCGCTCGCGGAGCGTCGCCCGGGCAGCGGGGGCAAGGTCCTGCTGTTCACGGGGCCGACGGCTGGCGTCGGCTGCAGCTTCGTGTCGTCGAATCTTGCCTATCTGCTGACGGGAGCGAATGCCAGCGTGCTGCTGATCAATGCGGACCTGCGTGGGTCGTCGGTCGCGGGCGGCCCGGGACTCGCCCAGGTGCTCGATGGCTCGGTGTTGCCCGATGTCGTCACGCTGCGTGTGGCGGGAAGCCGCCTGTCGATCATGCCGGCGGGCTCGCCGGACAAAACGTCGCCCGGCGAGTTGCTCGAGGGCGCCGAATTCGCCAGGCTTCTCGCATCGGTGCGCGAGCGTTACGACTTCATCGTCATCGACGGACCGCCGCTATTGACGAGCAACGATGCGCTCGGCATCGTCGGCGCAGGCTGCGACGCGCATGTGCTCGTGTCGCGCGGTGGCTTGACGCGTGCCTCGGATGTTGAGGAGGCGCTGTCGCGTTTGACGAGCATTGGCGCGGATATTACCGGGCACGTGTTCAATACCTACACGGGGACGAACAAGATAATCGTCGAGCGTGTAACGACGCGCGGCTTCCCGGTTCGGACAGCGGCACGCCAGCGGGCGTAGTTCACGGGGGCCCGCACGTAGCGCCGGTGGAAACCGGCGGCGATCACGTGAGCGCCTTTCCGGCGGTGCTGCGTTTGCCGCGTTGGACTGCGACATTCATGAAGCGGTCGGAAGCGGGCGGCGGCTGACGGGGCCGGGCGTGTTGCGCACAGGTCGCGCCCAGCAACTCTTGCCCGGTCGCCTCGGCGATCGTCAGCTCGAGCGAGCCCGACGTCACATAGCGATCGCTTCAAAGCGAATCGAATATTCGCGTCATCATCTCCGCGCTTTTGCTCCAGCTGTATTGCGCCGCATGCGAATAACCCCTACGTTTCAGGTCCGCTCTGAGTTCGGCCGAGTCCAGCAAATTTCGCAGCTTTTCCGCGATGTCGTCACGCGAATAGGGATCGCAGTACAGCGCTGCATCGCCGCAGACCTCGGGCAATGCCGCCGATCGTCCCACGAGGGTCGGGCAACCCTGGCGCATGGCTTCGAGCGGCGGAATGCCGAAGCCTTCATAGATCGACGGGTAGAGGAAGCAGACGGCATGTTGGTACAGTGCCTTCAATTGTTCGTCGCTGATGTATCCGGCGTACTTGATGTTCTGCTCGGTGGCGGCAATATCGTCTTGCGTTCCGAAAACGGCGGCATTGCGCATGCCGACGATGACCAGATCCACTGACGCGTCGTTGAGTTGTCGGAATGCCGCGATCAGCCGGCCGAAGTTCTTGGTCGGATTCATGCTGCTGACCGCCAGCACGAATCTGCCCGGCGTGAGCGAGAGTGTTTTCAGTATGCTCGCGTCCGGTTCCAGGGCGTCGAGATGGTCGGCACCGAGCGGCACGACGCTGATTTTTTTCGTTGAAACACCACAGTGGTGAGCGAGGCGATCGCGCGAGAAGCGAGAATTGGTCAACACGCATAGGGACGTGCGCGCGAGAATCCAGAACATGACCCGATACCACGCCCGGAACAGTCGGGAAAAGTGGGCAGGGGTGTCGAACACCGCGGCATCGTGCATGTAGATGATCTGATTGCCGAGGAAAACGGAAGCGGAATTGCTCAGGTTGACGATGCGGTTACGAGACGAAAAAAGCGGCAATGCCAGTTGTTCCCAGATCACGCCCTTGGAAAAACCGACCTTGAGCGTCGTCGTCCCGTCCACCGTCGCGTCGGCGTGCGGAGGCACGAGAACCGTGATCGAGCCTTGCGGTTGCACCCTGACCAGGGCGGCGATGAGCTCGCGGGCGACGCGTTGCACGCCGGTCGTCTTTTGGGTGGAGAATCGGCCGTTATATACGAGTTGCTTGGGTTTTTTGGGCGTGCTCATGTCAAATCCGGTGAAATCGATGCGCGTCCAGGGCGCTTGCCGCGCGCCCTGAACGGCAGCGTTTGTCTGTCGTTATGCGTTGCGTCGGCGCGTTCCATCCCGGCCATGCACGCGATATCCCGACGGCTTCGCGCTCGAGGCCGCGGCCACCCGATCCGGTTCCGGCCGCGTGTCAGGCCTCGACGTGATCGGGCGCCGCAGGCTCGAACCGTCGTGCAGGGACGGTACGCAAATGGGGGCTCAGTCCGTAAAGGGATTGCCATTGCCGGAAAATCGCGTTCATGGAAAATCGATGAAGTGCGAACTTTCTCGCCGATTCCCCCATTTGCTCTCGCAACTGGTGGTCGTCGCAGAGCATGGCCACATACCGCGCCATCTCGTCGGCGTTTGACGCGACATAGCCGGTCACACCATGAATGACGACGTCGCGGTTGCCGACGACGTCGGTCACCACCGCGGGCAGCCCGGCGACCTGGGCTTCGATCAGCGCGACGGGCATGCCTTCCCAGCGGGATGTCTGGACGTAGATATCCAGTTGGGACGTCAGTTCGAGTGCACGCGTGCGTGTCACCCATCCGCTACAGGAAATGACCTGGTTTTCCTGCTGATCCGGGATGTCGTCAGGGGTGCCGCCGATCCACATGAACGTCAGATCGGAATCGCGCAGATCGGTCGCCAGTTGCAGGAAGGCTTGATGATTTTTCTGAAACGACGCGCGCCCGCTCATCCCTACCACGATCTTTCGATCGCCACGCGGTTGACGTGAAGGAACCTCGGCTACATTGACGCCGTTTTCCACGAGCACCGCCGTTTTTGCCCGAATCCTGCCTTTGATTTCCCTGAGCTCGCTGTCCGAGCAGGCGACGATGGTGCCGCCCAGAAGGGCCGTCATTCGTTCAAAGCCGAGGTAGGCAAGCTGTTTCGCGCGGGAGACGTCACGACGCAAGAACGAGAGTCCATGCGGTGAATAGAGCACCTTCGCACCAGGTGTCGCTATCCTCGCGGCAGCACGCCCTAGCACTCCGGCCTTCGAAGAGTGAAGGTGGATGACTGTCGGGTCGCATTCGCGAAGCATGTCGGCCAGTTCCTTCACGCTGATCAAGTCTTGCCTGATGCTGATTTCGCGAGCCATCGCGACGTGGACGAGCTTGATGCCGGGCCGGAACAGCGTCGGGAAATCGATCGGCGTCTCGGAGCGGATCGAATGCAGCACGGTCACGTCGACGCCGGCCGCTGCGGCGTGGTTGGCGAGATGGACCAGCATGGACAGCACGCCGCCGCCAAACGCTTCGACAATGTGAACGATTCTTTGTCTGGTCATCTTCGAGACGGTTAGTTCGACCGGGTGTGGCGCGGCCGCCCGCAAGACGCGGGTATCCGGCAAATCGCGAAGTCGGTTGCGTCCGATCGGCTCGTCATGAGGAATCGTAGAACTATGCATTCCTGAATGATTTGGCATTGAGTAAGTTGCGTCCTCATTCGCGAAACCGGCAGCGGTCGCACGGGCGCACTTGATTCCGTGCGTCACAAGCATTGTGCTATGCCCGTGCGGCTGACTAGGTGCGATGGCTTACATTGAGTGGCCGACGTGCCTTCGGCCAGATGTCGCGCATATCCGGGCGGTTCGGCTCACGTCTGTCGAGCAGTGTCGATCATATCGACAGGTGCATGCGTTGCGGGTGACGCAGGCTGCACGGATTGCGGCGGCAGTGCCTCGACCGCCCGCCCATACTGATCCTCGAACCGCACGATATCGTCCTCGCCGAGATAGTTGCCCGACTGCACCTCGATGATTTCGAGCGGAATCCGGCCGGGATTCTCGAGTCGATGCACTTCGCCGACGGCGATGTACGTCGATTCGTTCTCGCACAGCAGGAACGTGTCGGCGCCGCGCGTCACCTTCGCGGTGCCGCGCACGACGATCCAGTGCTCGGCGCGGTGATAGTGCATCTGCAGCGACAGCCGCTTGCCGGGTTCGACGACGATCCGCTTCACCTGGAAGCGCTCGCCGAGATCGATCGAATCGTAGTGGCCCCACGGTCGCTGCACCTTGCGGTGCTCGCTCGCCTGCGGGCGCTGGTCGGTCTTCAGGCGCGCGACGATGTTCTTCACGCGCTGCACGTCGTGCTTGTTCGCGACCAGCACCGCATCGGCCGTCTCGATCACGACGACGTCCTTCATCCCGACGCACGCGACGAGACGGCCTTCCGAACGCACGAGGCTGTCCTGCGTATCCTCGAAGACGATCGGCCCGCGCGCGACGTTGCCCTGGTCGTCCTTCGGCATGATTTCCCAGATCGCGTCCCACGTGCCGACGTCCGACCAGCCCGCCGCGAGCGGCACCACGATGCCTTCGATGCCGAGTTCGGCGTGTTCCGCGAGGCGCTCCATCACCGCATAGTCGATCGAATCCGCCGGGCACGCGTCGAAGGCCGCCGCATCGATCCGGAAGAACGGATCGTCGGCGACGCCCGCGCGCCATGCGCTGTCGCAGGCTGCGTGGATGCCCGGCGCGAGTGCGCCGATCGCCTTCAGCCAGACCGATGCGCGCGTGACGAAGATCCCGCTGTTCCACCAGTAATCGCCCGATTGCAGATAGCGCTCGGCGAGCGTTGCATCGGGCTTTTCGACGAAACGCCCGATCGCGTAGCCGCCCTGGCTGCCGCGGCGGCCCGAGCGCGGTTCGCCGACCTGGATGTAGCCGTAGCCGGTCTCCGCGCGGCGCGGCAGCACGCCGAGCGTGACGATCGCGCCTTCCTGCGCATAACGCGCCGCACGCGCGATCGCGTCCTGGAACGCGCCGACGTCGACGATCACGTGATCGGCCGGCATCACGGCGAGCACGGGATCGTCCGCGAGCGCGCTCGCATCGAGCGCCGCAAGCGTCAGCGCGGGCGCGGTGTTGCGCGCGGCCGGCTCCAGCAGGATGCGGGCAGGCGCCGAGCGGCCGTGTACCTGCTCGGCGCTCATGAAGCGATGCTGTTCGCCGCACACGAGCAGCAGCGTGTCGCCGAGCGACGCGTTCGCGATGCCGTTCAGGCGGCGCGCTGTCGCCGACAGCGGCGACTCGTTCGAAACCAGCTCGATCAGTTGCTTCGGATACTGCTCGCGCGACAGCGGCCACAGCCGCGTGCCGGAGCCGCCGGCGAGAATCACCGGCAGGATGCTCGGCAGATCGGGTTCGGGAACCGGGCGAAGGGTGCGGGTCATCGGTTCGCTCCGGTATCGGCAGGTAGTCGGGGGTGAGCGCGGCCGTCGGCGCGTGCGTCGTCGTTGCGCGAGACCGAAACGGCGCGCGACAGCAGCTGACGCAGCGCGCCGGCCGCGCGGTCGGCCGACCGGACCAGGCCCACGAACGGCGCGCCCTGTTCGAGATACGGGCCGTAGGCCTTGCGGAATCCGAACTGTTTGTAGAACGCCTGACGCGGCGCAGGCACGTGCGTGCGCACCGCGGTGTCCGGCCACGCGGCCTGCGCGGCGGTGAGCGCGCGCTCGATCAGGCGTTCGAGCGTGTCGTCGTCTCGGCAGCTTTCGCTCGTCAGCACCTTGTCGATCACGACGTCCGGATCGATGTCGTCGCCGGGCAGGATGCGCGCGTAGGCGGCGACTTCCGTCGTGTCGCCGTCGCGCACGCTCGCGTAGACGTGCAGCGCGCCCGCGTCCTTGCCGTCGATGTCGAGATGCGTGTGCGCGTCCTCGACCACCAGCACGGCGTTGCGCGCGCGCAGGATTGCATAGAGATCGACGGCGCTCAGATGTTCGAATTCACAACAATGCCATTCCATGATGCTGTCCTCGCGTGATGCCTTCGGCATGCCGCGCCGCACGGACGCGATCGTTCCGTGCAGCGCGGCGATCCTCATCATCCGGATGCGCGGTACGGCGGTCTGTTCGAAAGCGTACTCACCCTCGGGATTCGCACGCCGGCGCCGGATACGGGGCGATGCGCATGACGCGCGAGCGTCGCAAGGTGCGGTAGCACACACCGTCCGGGCCGGTGCCTTTTCATAATTGATTCATCGTGGCGGCCTGCAATGAAGCACGGTCGGACGACATCGCACGCAAACGACGGACGGAGGCGGGACCGGAAATTGCGAGCCTGGGCTGATCGTGCGCGGCAGTGCGTGACACAGGATCGCCGCCGATTGCGGGGCGTCGGCGGATTCATGCGATCTCGCCGCATTCCAGCGGAATGGCGCGCACCTGCGCGGTGCACCCGTCCGGCGTCGGTACGCTGCCGCTCGCGCGCATGCCCGATCGCCGCGATCTGTCAGGCGTCGGCACCCGTTCGAGCCGTGCGGCTGGCGCGGCCGCGCAAGGGGGCGATCATGCTGCATCGCACGACACGCGCGCCAACGCCCGGTATTCACGCCGACTCACGCGGGTCGGCGCGAATCCGCCTAAAAGAGCCGGTGCGGCGCGATGTCGAGGATTACGCGGTGATTACGACGTGTAACTGCCGGGCGGCCCGCGCGCCGCCGCGATGCGATCCGGCTACCCGGCCGCGGGCGGGATTATGCGGTCCGGCGAACACGGCGCCGCGATTTTTGGGAGATTTCGATGGAAATCACGGGCAATCGCCGGGATCAATCTTGCGGAAAAGTAGTATTTGCCACTGATTGACGGGAATGGTCATAGATAATCAAATCTCAGTGGTCAAAAGCGCACGGCGCCGCGCCGCGGGCAGCGTAACCGACTGATTCAGGTTTATCGTTTGGTAACAAGACCAACGCGAAACGGGGTGTAGATTCAGGTGCGGATGAAATGGGGCGGTCAATCCGGGCGCGGTTTGGCAGCCCTCCGGTTCAGCATCGGGCGCGACTGTCGTGTACGACGCGACGCACATGTGGACGGAATTTCCGTTGCCGACGTGCCCCGCCTGACGGCGGGTCGCTTCAAAGCCGGAATGTCGTGGCTCCCGTAGCCGCGCATTCCGTTCGAGTTCGATGACAACGAGGCCGGATGACATTCGGCTCGACCTCCGGGGGTTCTCGCCGTGTGCAGTTTCGATCTTCGCCAAGGCTGCGGAAACGCAGCGCGGAAAGGCGGCCATGCGCCGCCGGCCGCAGCGCACGCGTACGGTTCGCGGAGTGCAGAAAATGATGGTTCGTTATGAATATGCCAATAACGCGCGATAAGAGCGCCGGCGTGGGGAGCGGTAACGGGCAGCGTCCGTTGATTTACTGGACGCAGTCGCCGTCCGTGATGCTGCGAAAGGAATTGTCGCGCCGCGACTGGAAAGTATCGGTCGTCGCGCATGCGAACGAGCTGCGCGACACGTCCGGCGAAATTACCTGCGGCATTCTCGACTTGAGCGGCGGCCACGCCGATGCGATCGGCAGCATCGCGTCGACCTGCGCGTCGATGCGCGACGTCGTCTGGGTGGCGCTCGTGGATGTCGGCCAGACCGCCTCGCCGAACGTGCGGGCGCTGTTGCGCGACTACTGCTTCGACTACGTGACGTTGCCGGCGTCGCACCAGCGGATCGCCGATACGGTCGGCCATGCCTACGGCATGGAATGCCTGTTCGCGCGCGATCGCGAACAGCTCGAATCGGAAGAAAAGGGCATCGTCGGCACCTGCAGCGCGATGCTGCGGCTGTTCGATACGGTGCGGCGTTTCGCGCGCACCGACGCACCGGTGTTCGTGTTCGGCGAAACGGGGACCGGCAAGGAACTCACGGCCGTCGCGATCCATCGTCATTCGGAACGGCGCAACGGCCCGTTCGTTGCCGTCAACTGCGGCGCGATCCCGCCGCATCTGCTGCAATCGGAACTGTTCGGCTATGAACGCGGTGCGTTTACCGGCGCGAACGCGCGCAAGATCGGCTACGTCGAAGCCGCGAACGGCGGCACGCTGCTGCTCGACGAAATCGGCGACCTGCCGCACGAAAGCCAGGCGAGCCTGCTGCGATTTCTGCAGGAGCGTTCGATTCATCGTCTTGGCGGAAGCGATCCGGTGCCGGTCGACGTCCGGATCGTGTCGGCAACGCACGTCGATCTGCGCGAGGCAATGGAAGAAGGGCGTTTTCGCGCCGACCTGTTCCACCGTCTCTGCGTGATGCGCATCGACCAGCCGCCGCTGCGCGCCCGCGGCAAGGACATCGAACTGCTCGCGCACCACATGCTCGAACGCTTTCGCGGCGACGCGCGCCATCGCGTGCGCGGGTTCTCGACCGATGCGATCACGGCGCTCTACAAGCACGACTGGCCGGGCAACGTCCGCGAGCTGATCAACCGCGTGCGCCGTGCGGTCGTGATGACGGAAGGGCGCCTGATCACCGCGCAGGACCTCGAGCTCGAATACTGTCTCGACGCGGCGTCGCCGTCGGTGGCCGACATCCGCAAGTCGATCGAACGCGAGGCGATCGAAATCGCGTTGCTGCGGACGCGCGGGCGCGTTGCCGCGTCGGCGCGCGAACTCGGCGTGTCGCGCGCGACGCTGTATCGCTGGATGGAGGCGTACGGTATCGAGCGGCCGCGCGGGACAGGCTCGTCCGATTGATACATGGCGGCACGACGCTCGCGGCAGCCGCGAGCGTCGCGTCACCCGGCTTGGGTGGCCCGCACCGCGCGTGAGGCGTTCACGGCACGGATTTCCACCGCGGGCGGCGCGTTGTCGTCAGCCGCCGCGGGCTTCCCGTCGATTCGCAATGGAATCAGCGCGATGCGCGCCGGCGTGCCGGGCGCGAGATGGAACCAGTCGTCGCCCGGCATGAAACCCGGCGCGTCGATCTGCACGTGGCGGGCGACGTGGCGGGTGTCGATGTCGACGTGCCAGGTCTCGTCGGTGCGCGACACGCATGCCTCGATCCCCGGTTCGCGGCGCGCCAGCACGGCCGGATGCGTGCGGGACGGGAAATGGAACGCCTGCGACAGCAGCGTGCCGTCGTCGGCGCGCAAGGTCGCGACGACCGTATCGTGTTCGCAAGGGCCGAAACGGTACGCGTAGGTCCAGTCGAAGAAGCGGCCGAGCAACTCGGCCGAGCCGAGCCGCACCGTGTCGTACGCGGCGATCCGCACCGGGCAGCCGGCCCGCGCGACCGGCGTGCGGCCGTCACGCAGCGCGACCAGCTCGATCGCCGCCGACAGCGGCGCCGGGCGCTCGTTGACGACGTGCACGTCGAGCCCGTTCAGTCCTTCGTCGACGAGCAGCACCTGGATCGGCTGCAGCACCTGGCGCAGCGCATACCAGGCCGATTTCGGCCGGTGCGCGGCGTCGATCACCCCCCATCCGGCGCCCGGCATCACGTCCTGGAACTGCCACACGAGCGCGCCGGCGCAGCGCGAGCCGGCGCGGCGCCATTCGGAAAACGTCTCGCGCATCACGTCCGCGATCACCGCACGCGACAGCTCGACATAGCGCGCCGGGTCCTCGCGCCGCAGCCGGTCGGGCGCGACGTCGTAGAGCGTCTGCAGATAGTGGTCGCGGATATCGTCGAAATCCCACGACGTGCCGGGGTCGCGCGGCACGGCCGCCTTCCAGCGAGGCTCGTGCACGCCGGGCCAGCCGAGTTCCGCGAGCGTCGCGTCGCACGGCACGTTCGCGAACGCGAGGCATTCGCTCGCGAAGCGCACGTCCGCGCGGCGCGCGTCGTCGAGCGGACGCAGGTACGCGCCGACGCCGTAGTAGTGCGACACGCGCTCGCGCGGCGTGAACGGCAGGACACCGCCGTCGGGCGAATCGGGCACGTAAGGGACATCGGGGCGGTGCGCGGCGGCGTGGCCGGCCAGCCGGTCGGCCGTCAATTCGAGGAAGCGCTGCTTCGGCCCGAGCCCCGACATCGCGGCTTGCTGCGCGATCTCGCTGCCGCCGCACAGCACCGCAAGCGACGGCGAGGCGCCGCGACGCGAGAGGAACTGGCTCGCTTCGCGATCGACGTTGGCCGCGAACGCGGGATCGTCGAGCGCGTAATCGAAGTTCGCGAAACCGAAGTCCTGCCACACCAGCAGCCCGAGCCGATCGCACGCCGCGTGGAATGCGTCGGCCTCGTAGGTCATCGTGCCGCCGACGCGGATCATGTTGAAACCGGCGTCGCGGGCGAGCCCGAGCAGGTAGCCGTAGGTCGCGTCGTCCGCGTGCAGCGCGAGCGGCGCGGCGCTGCTCCAGCATGCGCCGCGCGCGAACACGGGCACGCCGTTGATGCGCAGTCCGAACCCCTTGCCGTCGGCGCCGGGATCGATCTCGATCGTGCGAAAACCCGTCGAGCCGAGCGGCCGGCGCGTAGCGCCGATATGCAGCGCGATCTCGTAGAGCGCCGGTTCGCCATGCGTATGCGGCCACCAGCGGCGCACGTTGGGGATCGCGACGCTCGTGCGCAGCCGGTCGGCGCCGGCCCGTTCGAGCGTCGCGTGATGTTCGCCGCACGACAGCCGCGCCGCGAACGTGTCGGGCAGCGGCGCGGCGAACGTCAGTTCCGCATCGAGCCAGCCCGTGTCGCCTTCGACGCGTGCCTGCAGTTTGCAATCGGAGAGAACGGGCCCGTCGGCCGGATCGAGCACGTCGACGGGCCGCCACGGGCCGGTCGGCACGTACGGCGGAAACCAGCCCGGCATGTGCCCGAACAGCGACGTGCGGATCGTGCGCAGCCCGGCCGGCTCGGCCAGCCGTGTGCGCCAGCGCGCCCGGCGCGGTGCGCGTGCGTCGCGCAGGTGCGGCGCGAGTGCGCGGAAACAGATCGTCAGCCGGTGCGTGCCGTCGAGCGACACGGGCACGTCGTGCGCGACGAACATGCTGTCGGAATGGAGGATCGGCGTGTCGTCGAGCCAGGCCTGCGCGAGCGTCGCGAGGCCGTGAAAGCGCAGGATGCGCGGCCCGCGCCCGCGCAGCTCGAGGCGGTACCAGTGGTCGCGCTCGTCGAGCGACGCGGCTTCGTCGAGCCGGCCGGCCAGCGCGAGCGCCTGCGCGACCGTGCCGGGCACCGGCGCCGCGATCCAGCCGCCGTCG
>NZ_BCPO01000147.1:0-6555 GCF_016586105.1 Burkholderia sp. E168m15 | reverse complement strand
TGCACGGCGCCCGCGGCCGTCGCCAGCATCGACCACGCGGGCAGGGGGCGCGCGCGCGTCACCGCATGGCCGACACGGGCTCCGTGTCGTAGCGCACGGGCGTCACGTGCCGCAGCGGCGCACCGATCTGCCGCGCGCACGCGACGAGGTCGCCGTACGCGGTCTCGATCGCTTCGAGCGTCGAATCGCCGCGTTCTTCCTTGCCGCGTGCGCACGCGCGCGCGAGCCGGAATTCGAGCACCATCGCCTCCGACGCGATGCGATCGCACGCGGCGCGGATCTCGGCGAACGGCCCGGTGCAGCCGCTCGCCTGCAGCCAGCGCGCATAGTGGCCGAACAGTTCGAAATTCGCGCCGAGCTGACGCACCGAATTGAACGAATACGCATGGAAGTGCTCGAGCGGCGCCTCCGCGAGGATGGGCGCGTCGGCCTGCAACTGCCGACGGAACGCCGCGATCGGATCGACGACCGGCAGGCGCCGCAGGTGGCGCTGCAACGCGGCGAGCGACGCTTCGCAGAGCGCGCGCTCGTCGAGCGGCGCAAAGCGTCGCTTCGCGCATTCGACGTACGGCGGCAGCGTCATCGGCGAACTGCCGCCGACGAGCCCGTTGTAGTCGAAATCCTCGGCGACGTAATAGCCGCTGTTGTGGAAGTAGCCGATCTGGTGCTTCGCGCGGTCGATCGCGTCGATGCCGATCGTCGTCTTCGTGTGCTGGGTGCGGTAGCTGCTGCCGCGCGTATCGGGCAGGAACCACGCATCGACCTCGACGATCATCAGGTGGCCGCGTGCGACCTGCGTCTCGATGTGCTGGTCGAGCGGCTCGTAGATCGAATGTTCCTGCACGACGATCCCGTAGAGCCGCTCCAGCTCGTCGTGCGGAAACTTGAAGAACGTGAACTGGTCGCCCTCGAAATCGAGCGCGATCGTAAACGGCAGCGCCGCGTACGGATTGAGGCCCCACCACCGGAGCACCTCGAGCCACATGTCGACGTAGCAGTTGGTCTGTTTCCAGACCATCTCCTGACTGTGCAGCGGGTGCGGCCGGTAGTGGCGCGCGCGGTGGCGCACGCTCTCGAACGACGCGTCTTCGCCGTCGCGGGAAACGAACCTCATCGCGTGCCCCACAGCACGTCGCGAACTGCTTGCGGCCATGCGTCGATGTCGAAGCCGTGGTGGCGGAACAGCGCGAGCGTGAGCCGCTCGAGGCCGAAGCCGACGCAGCCCGTGTGCGCGACGTCGCCCGTCGCGGTGCGGATGTCCCACAGCAGCCCGAAGTGGTCCATGTGGTAGTTGAAGCTCAGGCACGCGGTCTGGCGATCGTCGTGCTCGATCGGGATCAGCAGCTCGAACTTCAGGCTCTGCTCGCGCTGGCTGTCCGCGACGATCTTGCCGCCGCGTCCGAAGAACGGGTCGTTCGCGAGATCGATCGCATTCGGCAGGCCCAGCGACTCGATCATCCGCGTGCCGCGTTCGATCCACGTCTCGCGGAACGAGACGATCTGCTCGGGCGTGCCGATTCGCACGTACTCGCGCATCCGGAACAACTGCATGCGGGTCGGGTCGAGCGACGGTTCGTGACGGAAGCAGTACGAGAACACGTCGACGATGCGGCCGTCGGCCGGCAGCGCGCCCGCGCGGGCGACGACGGGATAGACGGGGTAGCACGCGGCCGGCGTCATCACGACGTAGGTCGGCTTCTGGTTCTCGGTCCAGTCGTCGCCGCGATCGAGGCATTGCAGCACGCGCTGATGCTGGCGCTCGTCGCCGCAGAACGCATGCACGCTGCCCGCCAGTTGCGGGAAGCTCTTCATGTATTCGCTGCGCTCGAACTCCATGCGGCTCATCGCCGGCGGAAAGCGCAGCACTTCGGCCTGCTGGTCGGCGCCGATGCGCGTGACGAACGCGTCGAGCGCCTCGACCACGCGCTCGAATCGTTCGCTGCGGCCGAACAGGCCCTGGATACCGGTCGAAACCAGCAGGCCCGCATCGATCAGCGCGTCGCGCAGCGGATTGACGCCCGCGCGGTCGAGCGGCGCGTCGGCGGGAACGGAGGCGGCGGAGGGCACGGCGAGGCGATCGTTCACGTATGTTTCTCCAGCGTCGCAGGACGCAGCGCGAGCAACAGGCTCGCAGTGTTGGCGGCAATGCGGTCGTTGCTGATCATCAGCGGCGCCGCGTGCAGGTCGCGAATGTGGCGGCCGATGCTGAACGGCGTGCCTTGCTTGTAGCCGGCCATCCCGCAGATCATCATCGCCTGCTGCGCGACTTCGAGCGCGGTCGCCGACACGTAGGTCTTCAGCGTATTGATCTCGGCGGCCCAGGCCATGCCGGCCGACCACGAGCGGGCCGACGCGTTC
Source organism: Burkholderia sp. E168m15 (assembly GCF_016586105.1). Taxonomy (NCBI): domain Bacteria; kingdom Pseudomonadati; phylum Pseudomonadota; class Betaproteobacteria; order Burkholderiales; family Burkholderiaceae; genus Burkholderia; species Burkholderia sp. E168m15. The sequence goes on along the minus strand of NZ_BCPO01000147.1, from coordinate 4,197 downwards.
GCGTGGAGGCGCAGCACGTTGTCGACGCGGGCCTGCATCGCCTGCATCAGCGCGAGCGACTCGGCGATGCGCCGCGCGGCGGGCGACGGTGCGCCGTCGGTCTGGCGCGCCTGTGCGCGGAAGAACTGGTGCGCGCGATGAAACGCGTCGCCGGCCACGCCGATCCACACCGCGGCCCACAGGATGTGCGAGACCGGCACCATCGTTTCCTCGGCGATCTTCGCGAACGGCACCGGCAGGCATTGCACGGCGGCGCCTTGCGCGTCCAGCACGAAGCCGTTGCTGCACGTGCCGCGCATGCCGAGCGTGTCCCATTCGCCGCGGCGCGTGAGCGTATAGCCGTCGCGCAGCAGCGTGACGAGCACCTGCTCGGAAGCCGGCGCATCCGCATCGCGTCGCGCGGTGGCGAGAATGCCGTCGGCGTAGTCGCCGTACGAGATCGTCGGCGCGGATTTGTGCAGCCGGAATCCACCGCCGTCGATCTCGAGTGCGCACTGGCTCGCGCGCAGGTTGCCGCCGACGCCGTCTTCCGACGTGGCCGATGCGAGCAGCCATTGGTGGCGCACGAGCTGTTGCAGGAACAGCCGGTGCCAGCCCTGGTCGGCGGCGTGGTCGACGATGCAGGCGACCTGGATCTGGTGCATCGCGAACACCATCGCCGACGACGCGCAGGCCTGGCCGAGGATCGAGCAGGCCGACGCGATGTCTTCCAGCGACGCGCCAGCGCCGCCGAGATGGGTCGGCACCATTGCGCCGAGCAGGCGGCGCGCGCGCATCGCCTCGATCGCCTCGACGGGGCAGCGCGCGTCGCGATCGACCGCATCGGCATGCTGGGCGGCGATCTGCGCGACGGCATGCGCGGCCTCGTCGAGCCGATGCGAATCGCTGTCGGACGCGAGTTCGGGAAGCAGCGCGCTCATGCGGAGTGCTCGGTGCGTTGCAGCGTGGCGATCGTGTCCGCGAGCGCGTCGATGCTGCGGAACAGGTTGCGGTTCAGCATCTCGTCGGGAATCTCGATGTTGAACTGCTTTTCGATCGCGAGCATCAGCTGGATCGTATCGAGCGAGGAGAGGCCCGCTTCGTAGAGGTCGTCCCCGTCACCGATCGAATCGATCGCGGCTTCGAGATGGGCGACGTGCTTCAGGATGGTTCTGATTTCGTTTTTCACGTGCTGCTCCGGCGTGCGTGGTGTCGTCCGCTCGGGCAGACGCGCGATCAGCGCTGACATCCCCCCGGCAGTCCGGCATCAGTAGACCATTGGCAGACACGACGTTCTGTTCGCCACCCTACAAACGGCTGACCCGGCACGCGGGCGGCATCGAAGCGCCGCCCCGGCCGGTGCGCCGATCACGCGCGCGACGCGGCCGGCACGCCCGAGTCGGCCGACAGGATGCGCTTCATCTCGTCGCGCACGATCGCGCGGCAGCCGCACGACATTTTTTCGAGGCCGTCGAGGTCCGCGAGCTCGATCGAGCTGCGGTATTGGCGAATCAGGCCGAGCTTCTGGATTTCACCGGCGGCGTCCGTGACCGTTTCGCGCCGTACGCCGAGCATTTGCGCGAGCATGCTGTGCGTCACCTGGATCTCGATGCTGCGCGTGCGGTCGAACGCCAGCAGGAACCATCTGCATAACTGATGTTTGAGCACGTGATGACGGCTGCAGAACGTGATCTGCGACACCTGCGCCATCAGCAGCCGCACGCAGACGAACACGAGGTGGCGGATCACCGGCGACGCATCGAACGCGGCGGCGAACACACGCCGGTCGAGTCGGTAGACGAAGCCGTCGCGGCACGCGAGCGCACGGCACGGCATCCGGCCGCTGCCGCCGATCACGTCGTCGCAGACCACGCTTTCGCTGCCGATCTCCGCGACTTCCAGCGTCATGCCGCCGGACGACACGTACTGCAGCGAAATCGCGGTCGTGACCGGCAGGTAGACCGCGGCGAGCATTTCGCCGGGTTCGCAGAGCACTTGCCCGGATTTCAGGTGAACGAGTTGCAGGTGAGGCGTCAGTGTGAGGAGTTCGTCGCGGTCGATGGCCGCGAGAAACCGGTTGGCGTCGAAGCTGTGGGAAAGCTCGATCATGCCGTTCGCATGCGCGACGGCGTCGGCGGCCTGGTGAGTCACGGGCGCATCCTCGCAGGTTGGCGGTCGCGCGTCGTTTCGGCGAATCCCGGAACGGGATTTCGCACGATCGTGCGGACTTGTGTGGATCAAAAACGGAATGACGATACTCGCGAAAAAGGCTAGCACGCAATTGAAATCGTCCAATTCCGCATTCTGTAATTTTACAAAGTTTGACGGTTGCGATTGAGCGCAAACGTTATGCCGATTTAAGAATTCATTTCGCCAGAATTAATCATCCTGAAATGGAATCGTGTGCTTGCTTGTCATTCGATGTCGATAGGGAATCAATCGAACGACGTGCGCATCGTACAGCGAAAGTGTCGGAAAGGCATTGAACATTATTTGACAAATAAATGGGGATCGCCTGATTTTTCATTTAAATCAAAGGCTTGTGGGTGATATGTGCGGTAGCGGACAGAGTGCCGAATGAGTATGCCGATTCAATTTTGAGACAGTTTGAAACGAGCGTGTGAGGGGCTGGGGCGCCGGTAAATGCTGCGCTGCACATCACGGAAACAATTGAAAATCGGCCGTAAGTATTTGAACGATAAGCGTCGTGGCCGCCGCGTAGCAGCCCTGATCCGATACGCGGGAATTGATCAGTCGAATGCGCGCTGTGTCCAGCGGATGGAGGAGTGTCCGGAAATGAGACGTTTTTTCGCTTTTGGGGTCGGTTATTCGGGGGCGCTAAATCGGATGTGATTCATATATTAAGGACGGGCGGCTATTGGCACGTAAATCGCTTATTCGGGCTGGCGTGTAGAGAACGGGACAGTCGACTCAATCGGGCAATGACAAACCGATGGCCAGTCGGATTCAGGGTTGTGGGCCGCAACCGCTGTCAATGTCCTAGCGCGCATCGCGATAACGAATTCCGTGCATGCGGTTGCAGGCGGCGCGGACGATAAAAGGGATACAGACATGCTTCATCTTCACTCGAGCTATTCGGCGAATGCCATTCTTGCTGCCCTCCCGGAGGACAGCATCCGCACCATCGCACCGCATCTCGAACTGGTCAGGATCAAGGCCGGGATGCTCGACCGGGTCGGCGAGCCGATGCGTCATCTGCATTTTCCGACGACGGCGATGATGTCGGTCCAGCACCTGATGGAGGACGGTGCGATGGTCGAGGTGGCGGTGGTCGGCCGCGAGGGTGTGGTCGGGCTGGGGACGCTGGTCGGCGGGATCGCGGCGTCGAACCGGGTCGAGGTGCGGATCGGCGGGATGGCCTATCGCGTGCCGAGTTGCGTGATGCGCGCCGAATTCGAGCGGTCGCCGCAGACCTATCGGCTGCTGCTCAACACCTGCCAGGCGACGATGGCGCAGATCTCGCGCAGCGCGCTGTGCAACCGGCACCACTCGGTCAGCGAACAGCTCAGCCGCTGGCTGCTGCTCGCGCACGACCGGATCGACGGCGACGAGCTGGCGGTCACGCAGCAGACGATCGCGAACATGCTCGGCGTGCGGCGCGAGGGCGTGACGGAAGCGGCCGGGAACCTGCAGGAAGCCGGGCTGATCCGGCAGCGCCGCGGCCGCATCACGGTGCTCGACCGCGACGGCCTCGAACATCACGCCTGCGAATGCTACGACCTGATTCGCGCGGACTATCGCCGGTTGCTCGGCACGCGCGGGAATGCGATGCCGGCGACGGTTCGCTCGCGCATGCCGGAAGGGCACCGCGGATTTCCCGCACACGGTGCGTGACGATGCAGTCGATGTCCGGTGGAACGAATGCGATGCGGCGTGCCGCGATCGCGGCGGCCGACGTCGTGCTGGTGCTGGCGGGCGCGCTGGTCGCGCAGGCGGCGTCGGGTCTCGGCTGGCATGCGTTGTCCGACGCGCAGCGCGGTGCGATCGCGTTGCTGTGCGTGCTGACGGTGGCGCTGCTGCCGCGTTACCTGCGCACCGTGCGCGGCGGCGTGGCGGTGCAGGGTGGCGCGCACGTGCTGACGCACACGCTGGTGGCGGTCGTTTGCGCGAGCGTGCTGACGGTGGCCGGCACGATGTGGATCATGAATCGCGGCGGCACGGTGACGACCCGCTGGATCGTGCGCACGGTGCTGGCCG
>NZ_BCPO01000146.1:0-13194 GCF_016586105.1 Burkholderia sp. E168m15 | reverse complement strand
TCGCGCTGACGCGCGGCGACCCGCGGGCGCGGCAGCGCCGCGTCGCCGTCGTCGGCGCAACGGCGTACGGGCGCGTCGCGATCGAGCGGATGCAACTGGCGCCGAATGGCCCGTTCGTGGCCGCGTGCGTATTCGACGACGATGCCCAGGCCGCCGCGGGCGGCATCGGCGGCGTGCCGGTGATCGGCGACTGGAACGCGTTGCGCGAACTGATTCGCGGCGGCGACATCGACGAGGTCTGGCTCACGCTGCCGATGTCGCACGAGTGGCGAATCCAGCGCATCGTGCGCGAGCTGCGCGACGAGTTCGTCGAGTTGCGGCTGTTGCCCGACGTGCGGCAGATGGCGGTCGTCGATCGTTCCGCGACCGACGTGCTCGGCATGCCGGCGATCAATCTCGCGACCACGCCGCGTTCCGCGCCGGAGCTGTGGGCCAAGTTCGCGTTCGACCGGCTGTTCGCGTTCGGCGTGCTGATTCCGTTGCTGCCGCTGCTGACGATGCTGGCGATCGCGGTCAAGCTGTCGTCGCCGGGGCCCGTGCTGTTCAGGCAGCGCCGCAAGGGGGTCGACGGCCGCGAGTTCGATATCCTCAAGTTCCGGACCATGCGCGTGCATCGCGCGCAGCCGGGCGTCGTGCGGCAGGCGTCGCGCAACGATTCGCGCATCACGCGCGTCGGCGCGTTCCTGCGGCGCACGTCGCTCGACGAGCTGCCGCAGTTCTTCAACGTGCTGTTCGGGCAGATGTCGGTGGTCGGTCCGCGTCCGCACGCGATCGAACACGACGACTTCTACCGGCAACTGATCGACTGCTACATGTACCGCTACCGCGTGCGGCCCGGCATCACCGGATGGGCCCAGGTGAACGGCTATCGCGGTGAAACGCGCAAGGTCGAGGCGATGGAGGCACGCGTGAAGTTCGATCTGTTCTACATGCAGAACTGGAGCTTCTGGTTCGACATCAAGATCATCCTGCTGACGGTGGTGCGCGGCTTCATCGGGCGCAATGCGTTCTGAGGATGACGAATGATCGAAGCGGCGCCGTGCGAGCGATCGTCCCGACGGAGTGAGGCCGGTTCGGGCGCGCGGAAGCAGCGCCGTGGTCGCGCCGGAATTGCTGCGCTGCGGTTGTGCCAGCAGGCTTCGGGGCGCGCGGCGGGCGGAATTCCTCGTCCGTCCCCAGTTTCCCCTCCTTCGCCGCGGCATGACCGGCACGCTGATTCCGGTCAACACACGCGTGTTCAATGGGTTTATCCTGCGTCGCATGCGTCCGGCGTTTTGCGCGTCCGGCCGCTCATCCGGATGCGACGGCACGGGGCATGCCTGCGTGCCGCGCACCCGCGCGATACCGCGCGCCGCTCTGTTTCGCGCGGACCCGGAACAGGAGAGACGGCCATGTCGCTCGACCCACAACAACGGCAGACGCTGAAGCAGCGGCTGAACGAGAGCGAGCAGACGCTGCGGGCGGAGATCCGCACCAGCGAAGACCAGCGCGCGTCCGAATCCTATGCGGAGCTTGCCGGCGCGGCGCCGGACGAGGGCGACGAGGCGAACGCCGACCTGTTCGTCGACGTCGATCATGCATTGATCGGCATGAAGCTGACCGAACTGCGCGCGATCGGCCGTGCCCAGCAGCGGATGCGCGACGGCAGTTACGGCGAATGCATCGACTGCGACGGCTCGGTCGGCTACGAGCGCCTGCTGGCGCGCCCGACCGCCGAACGCTGCACGCATTGCCAATCGCTCTACGAGCGGCGCTACGCCACGACGCCGCGCGCGTCGCTCTGAGGTTGCGGCTCCCACCGCGCCGCACGTACGGCGCGGCCGGCGCAGGATGACCAACGAGCGCCCGGCGGCGTCGACATGCGGCGCCGGGCGGGCAGACGCCGTCGCGCCCGCGCGCGGCGCCATCCACGTGGAAGGGAGCCACGCCAATCATGCCGATCCACAATGCCGAGTGCGCGGCCGTGTTCGCCGAGATCGCCGACATGCTCGAGATCCAGGGCGCCAATCCATTTCGCGTACGTGCGTACCGCAACGCCGCGCGGACGATCGCCGACTACGGTCGCGACATCCCGACGATGATCGCGAACGGCGACGATCTCGGGAAGATTCCGTCGATCGGGGCCGATCTTGCGTCGAAGCTGCGCGAGATCACCGCGACCGGCACCTGCGAGCTGCAGCAAACCTTGCGCCATGCGCTGCCGGGCGCGATCGTCGAGCTGCTCGACGTGCCCGGGCTCGGCGCGAAACGCGTGAAGGCGCTGCATGACGCGCTGCACGTCGATTCGCTCGAACAGCTGCGCGCGGAAGCGAAGAACGGGCATGTGCGCGAGCTGCCGGGCTTCGGCGCCAAAACCGAAGCGCATCTGCTCGAAGCGATCGACGATCGCCTGCAGCGCGAGCCGCAACGCTTCCTGCTGCCCGAGGCCGCGCACGCGCTGATGTCGTTGCTCGAACGCCTGCGTGCGGTGGCCGGTGTCGGCAACGCCGTGCCGGCCGGCAGTTTCCGCCGCCGCCGCGAGACGGTCGGCGATCTCGACATCCTCGTCACCGCACATGATCCGGTCGCGGTCACCGAAGCGTTCGTCGGTTACGGCGAAGTGGCGCGCGTGCTCGCGCACGGCAAGACCCGGTCGAGCGTGATGCTGGCCAACGGCTTGCAGGTCGACCTGCGCGTCGTCGATGCCGATGCGTTCGGCGCGGCGCTCGTCTACTTCACGGGGTCGAAGGCGCACAACATCGCGCTGCGCCGGATCGCGCAGGCCGGCGGCCTGAAGATCAACGAATACGGCGTGTTTCGCGGCGACGAGCGGATTGCCGGCGCGACGGAGGCATCGGTCTACGCGGCCATCGGGCTGCGCGAGGTGCCGCCCGAGTTGCGCGAGGATCGCGGCGAGATCGATGCGTCGCGCGCCGGCACGCTGCCGGCGCTCATCGAGCGCAAGGATCTGCATGGCGACCTGCACGCGCATACCGATGCGTCAGCCGGCCGCGACGGCCTGCGCGCGATGGCCGCCGCCGCGCGTGCACGCGGGCTCGCCTACCTGGCCGTCACCGACCGCGTGCCGCCTGGCGGCGATCGCGACGGTTTCGACTGGCTCGCGCGGCAGCTCGACGAGATCGACCGCATCAACGCGGCGTTCGACGATTTCGTGTTGCTCAAGGGCGTGGAAGCCGGTATTCGCGAGGATGGCAGCCTGGACGTGCCGGACGCGATGCTCGGCCGGCTCGATCTCGTCGTCGGCGCGGTACGCGACGGCTTCGACCTGCCGCGCGGCGCGCAGACCGATCGCATGCTGCGTGCGATGGAGCATCCGTATTTCACGATTCTCGCGCACCCGACCGGCCGCGTGCTCGGCGAGCGCGACGCGTGCGAACTGGACGTGCCGCGCGTGCTCGCGCAGGCCGCCGCGCGCGGCTGCTTCGTCGAACTCGATGCGCAGCCGCGGCGCTTCGACCTGCCGGACGTCTGGTGCCGCGAGGCCGCGAAGGCCGGCGTGCTGGTCGCGATCGGTTCGGATGCGTACGGCGCGGACGAGCTTGACCATCTCGCGTTCGGCGTCGATCAGGCGCGGCGCGGCTGGCTGACGCGGCAGGACGTGCTGAACACGCGCACGCTCGCGCAACTGCGGCCGCTGCTGGCACGCACGATGGGCGGTGCGGGCAGCGCGGGCGGCGGCGCGAAGCGGAGCCGGTCGAAGGGCGCGTGAACGCCACGCGGCCCGGCCGAATTGCGTTCAGCTCATGCCGGCAGGGTCATGCGAGTACGCCGGTCGCCGGGACGTAGGGCAGGCCGAGCGCCAGCGCGACCGCTTCGTACGTGATGTGGCCGTCGCACACGTTCAGGCCCGCGCGCAGATGCGGATCGTCGAGCATCGCCTGCTTCCAGCCCTTGTCGGCGAGCGCGAGCGCATGGCCGAGCGTTGCATTGTTCAGCGCAAAGGTCGACGTGCGCGCGACCGCGCCGGGCATGTTCGCGACGCAATAGTGGACCACTCCGTCGACCACGAACGTCGGCGCCGCGTGCGTGGTCGCATGCGAGGTCTCGAAGCAGCCGCCCTGGTCGATCGCGACATCGACGACGACCGCTCCCTTGCGCATCGTCGCGATCATGTCGCGCGTGACGAGCCGCGGCGCCGATGCGCCCGGAACGAGCACGGCGCCGATCACGACGTCGGCATCGCGCACGGCTTCGTCGACCGTCTGCGCATTCGAGCAGACGGTCGCGATCCGGTTGGCGAACACGAGATCGAGCTGGCGCAACCGGTTCACGTTGTTGTCGAGCACGGTGACGCGCGCGCCGAGGCCCACCGCCATCTGCAGCGCACCGGTGCCCACGACGCCCGCGCCGAGCACGACGACGTGCGCGGCCGGCACGCCCGGCACGCCGGCCATCAGCAGGCCGCGGCCGCCGCGCGGGCTTTCGAGGTGGGTCGCCGCGACCTGGATCGACATACGGCCGGCGACTTCGCTCATCGGCGCGAGCAACGGCAGGCCGCCGCCGGGGCCCGTCACGGTTTCGTACGCGATGCAGACCGCGCCGGATTTCACGAGCGCGGCGGCCTGGTCGGGATCGGGCGCGAGATGCAGGTACGTGTAGAGGATCTGGCCGCGCCGCAGCATCGCGCATTCGGTGGGCTGCGGTTCCTTGACCTTGATGATCATGTCGGCGCGCGCGAAGATTTCTTCGGCGCCGTCGCCGAGCGACGCGCCCGCGGCCGTGTAGTCGTCGTCGAGCAGGCCGATCGCGGTGCCCGCGCCGCGCTGCACCAGCACGCGATGGCCGTGCCGCGTGAGTTCGCGCGCGCCGGCCGGCGTGAGGCCGACGCGGTATTCGTGGTTCTTGATCTCCTTCGGCACACCGATCAGCATGAGTCGCCTCCATGGCCTTCGTTATCGTCGTCGTGCGGGCAGTCCGTTGCGCAGCGCCTTGCCGACCGCAGTACTGGAATAACAGGGTAGTAGTGCGCGGAGGGAAGTCAAGCGACCGGGCTGTGCGACGACGCATGCGCACTGCAACGCAGCATGCGTCACCGCCGGTTGCGACCGGACGTCGCAATGCGCACGTGACGCGGTTTCGGTATCGTCATGCGTGGCGCGGGCCGGGGCCGCGAGCCGAACACCTTTCGGCAAAACGACGAGACAACGAGACGAGGACCTTGATCGACATGACCGGTGCGTATTTCAGCGTGCCGACGCTTTGCGCCATCGCGCTCGTGCACGTCTACTGGGCGTTCGGCGGGCGATTGGGCAAGCGCGCGGCCATTCCGGAGCAGGATGGCGTACCGCTGTTGCGGCCGACGGCGGTCGGCACGCTGACCGTCGCGCTCGCGCTGCTGGGCGGGGCAGGCGTGGTCGCCGCGCGTGCCGGCTGGCTGGGGCGCAACGCGTATCCCTGCACGATCGCGTTCGCGGTCGTTGCGCTCGCATTGATCTTCGCGGTGCGCGCCGTCGGCGATTTTCGCTACGTCGGCTTCTTCAAACGGATTCGCGGGTCGCGTTTCGCGCGGATGGACACGCTGTATTACTCGCCGCTGTGTGCGGCGCTGGCGCTGTCGATCGCATCGATGTTCTGGCCGTGGTGAGCGGGGCGCGGCGCGCGATTCAGTCCGCGCACGTATCGATCAGCGTCAGGCATTCGGCCGGCACGGCATCGGTCAGCCGGACACCGTTTTCGGCGACGAAGAATGTGTGGCCCTGCCGGTGCATCCGCTGCGCCTCCACTTCGAGGATCTCGGGCACGCCGTAGCGCGCGCCGACGGCCAGCGCCGTCCGGATCTCCGCCGACAGAGGCACGTGATGCACGTGATGACAGCGGCCGGGTTCCGCCGCCGCCCGATCGTCGCTGTCCGCCATCACCTCATCCTTGCACATTCCGGCATCCGGTTTTCCCATTGTTGCTAATTTCGATGCACTGAATTGCATTGAACCCTCTAGCGCTGGAACCGGTTCCATATATAATTCGCCGCACTCGTCGCCGGGCCCCGAAAGAGGGTCGTGCACGTTGCGCTTGCCGTCGGCGGACGCGACGTCTAAGTTGAACAAGGGTCATGGGCGATGAAGGAGAGATGCCGGCCGATGCCGGTATTTGTCCGACGATAGGGCCCGCCAAGAGGTCGATCCGCGCAACGCCGCCGGCACCGGGGCGAGCGCGGCTGCAATGACGGCGCCACCGCGAATCGCGGCCGGGCGCCTGCATCGAGGTTGTGCGCAACACACGAAAGAACAGGGCGACCGGCCGCCTGCGGCACGGCTGCCGTGCCGGGCACGCGGCATGCGGAATGCGCGCGTCCGAACCCCGATCCCCAACGATCAACATCCGACCATGTCCACGCCACCTGACAAACCCAATTCGCGTCGCCGTTTCCTGCGCACATCGGTCGCGCTCGTGCCGATCGCGTCGGTCGCCGGCTGCGACCTGCACTCGTCGTCGCCGTCCGCGACGACCGCCGGCAACGCGTCCGCTGCATCGGCCAGCGCCGAACGCGCGCCGTACAAGCCGACCTTTTTCGATGCGAAGGAATGGGCGTTCGTCCAGGCCGCCGTCGACCGGCTGATTCCGGCCGACGCCGAAGGCCCCGGCGCGCTCGAGGCGGGCGTGCCCGAATTCATCGATCGCCAGATGGAGACGCCGTATGCGCACGGCGCGACGTGGTACATGCAGGGGCCGTTCCAGCAGGGCGTGCCCGAGCTCGGCTACCAGTTGAAGCTGGTGCCGCGCGACATCTACCGGCTCGGCATCGCGGCCGTCAACCGCTATTGCGAGAAGACGCACGGCAAGGCGTTCGCGGATCTCGACGCGCCGACGCGCGACACGGTGCTCGGTGCGCTGGAGAAGGGCGGCGCGCAGATCGACGACGTCCCGCCCGGCGTATTTCTCGGCCAGTTGCTGCAGAACACGCGCGAAGGCTACTTCTGCGATCCGGTGCATGGCGGCAATCGCGACATGGCCGCGTGGAAGATGATCGGTTTCCCGGGCGCACGCGCGGATTTCATGGATTTCGTCAACCAGAGCGGCAAGCCCTATCCGTACGGCCCCGTCTCGATCAACGGGGAGCGCAGCTGATGGCCGCAGACAAGAAGCCGCACGTCGATGCGGTGATCGTCGGCTTCGGCTGGACCGGCGCGATTCTCGCGAAGGAACTGACCGAAGCGGGATTGAACGTCGTCGCGCTCGAGCGCGGCGAATATCGCGACACCTATCCGGACGGCGCGTATCCGAACACGATCGACGAGCTGACCTACAACATCCGCAAGAAGCTGTTCCTCGACCTGTCGAAGACGACCGTGTCGATCCGTCACGGCCTGCAGGACACCGCGCTGCCGTACCGGCAGCTCGCCGCGTTCCTGCCGGGCGAAGGCGTCGGCGGCGCGGGGCTGCACTGGTCGGGCGTGCACTTCCGGATCACGCCGGAAGAGCTGCGCCTGCGCAGCCACTATGAAGAGCGCTACGGCAAGAAGTTCATCCCGGAAGGGATGACGATCCAGGATACGGGCGTGACCTACGACGAGCTCGAGCCGCATTTCGATTTCGCCGAGAAGGTGTTCGGCACGTCGGGGCAGGCGTACAAGGTCGGCGGCAAGGTGGTCGGCGACGGCAACGTGTTCGAGGCGAACCGCAGCGACAACTTCCCGCTGCCCGCGCAGCTCAATACCTATTCGGCGCAGCGCTTCTTCGATGCCGCGCATTCGCTCGGCCTGCATCCGTACCGGCTGCCGTCGGCGAACACGTCGGGCCCGTACACGAACCCGTACGGCGTGCAGATGGGCCCGTGCAACTTCTGCGGCTACTGCAGCGGCTACGCGTGCTACATGTATTCGAAGGCGTCGCCGAACCTGAACATCCTGCCCGCGCTGAAGCAGGCGCCGAACTTCGAGCTGCGCTCGAAGTGCCACGTGCTGCGCGTCGACCTCGACGACACGAAGAAGCGCGCGACCGGCGTCACCTACGTCGATCCGGCCGGACGTGAAGTGCACCAGCCGGCCGATCTCGTGATCGTGGCCGCGTTCCAGTATCACAACGTGCACCTGCTGCTGCTGTCGGGCATCGGCAAGCCGTACGATCCGATCTCGGGCGAAGGCGTGGTCGGCCGCAATTTCGCGTACCAGAACCTGTCGACGATCAAGGCGTTCTTCGACAAGGATACCTACACGAACCCGTTCATCGGCGCGGGCGGCAACGGCGTCGCGGTGGACGACTTCAACGCGGACAACTTCGACCACGGCCCGCTCGGCTTCGTCGGCGGCTCGCCGCTGTGGGTGAACCAGGCCGGCGTGAAGCCGATCAGCGGCATCGCCACGCCGCCCGGCACGCCGCAGTGGGGCTCGGCGTGGAAGAAGGCCGTCAAGGACAACTACGCGCACACGATCTCGATGGACGCGCACGGCACCAACATGTCGTACCGCGACGTGTATCTCGACCTCGACCCGACCTATCGCGATTCGTACGGCCAGCCGCTGTTGCGGATGACGTTCGACTGGAAGGACAACGACATCAAGATGGCGCAGTACGTGACCGGGCAGATGAAGAAGATCGCGGAAGCGATGGGGCCGAAGGCGATCGGCGTGTCGACGCGCGAATTCGGCAAGCACTTCGACTCGCGCCAGTACCAGACGACCCACCTCGTCGGCGGCGCGATCATGGGCACCGACCCGAAGACGAGCGTGCTGAACCGCTATCTGCAGTGCTGGGACGTGCACAACGTGTTCGTGATGGGCGCGTCCGCGCTGCCGCAGGGCATCGGCTACAACCCGACCGGGATCATCGCGGCGCTGGCCTACTGGTCGGCACGCGCGATCCGCGAGCAATACCTGAAAAATCCCGCCCCGCTGGTGACCGTATGAAGAGGACGATGAACCACCACAACGCCGCGCGTCCGGTGTCCCCGCTGCGGCGCGCGCTGGCGATCGGCACGGCATGGGCGGCATTCGGTCTGGCGGGCGGCGGCGCGTTCGCGCAGCCGGCGTCCACGCCGTCCGCGGCTTCGGGCGCGGTGGCCGCACCGGCCGCCCAGTCGGCCGACGCGAACCTGATCAAGCGCGGCGAATACCTTGCTCGCGCGGGCGACTGCATCGCCTGCCACACCGCGAGCGGCGGCAAGCCGTTCGCGGGTGGCCTGAAGTTCGACACGCCGATCGGCGGCATCTACTCGACGAACATCACGCCGGACCCGAAGACGGGCCTCGGCGGCTGGACTTACGAGGACTTCACCCGCGCGGTGCGCGAAGGCGTGCGCAAGAACGGCGACACGATGTATCCGGCGATGCCGTTCCCGTCGTACGCGCGCCTGACCGACGACGACATGAAGGCGCTGTACGCGTACTTCATGCACGGCGTCGCGCCGGTCGAGCACGAGAACCGCAAGGTGGACATCGTGTGGCCGCTGTCGATGCGCTGGCCGCTCGGCATCTGGCGCAAGATGTTCGCGCCGTCGCCGAAGCCGTTCGACGCGGCGTCGTACACCGACCCGGTGGTCGCGCGCGGCGCGTATCTGGTGCAGGGGCTCGGCCACTGCGGCGCGTGCCATACGCCGCGCGCGCCGACGATGCAGGAGCGCGGGCTGACCGACGCGGACGGCCTCGACTTCCTGGCCGGCGGCGCGGCGATCGACGGCTGGGTGCCGACGAGCCTGCGCGGCGAGCCGCGCACGGGCCTCGGCACGTGGAGCGAAACCGAGATCGTGCAGTTCCTGAAAACCGGCCGCACGCTGCGCACGGCCGCGTTCGGGGGGATGACGGACGTGGTCGGCCACAGCATGCAGCACATGACCGACGACGACCTGAACGCGATCGCGCGCTACCTGAAGACGTTGCCGCCGCGCGTGCAGGGCGAGCAGCCGCACGTGTACGACGCGGCCGCGGCGAAGGCGCTGCAGACCGGCGACGCGAGCAAGCCGGGCGCGGCCGTCTATCGCGACAACTGCATGGCCTGCCACCGCAGCGATGGCCACGGCTACACGCGCGTGTTCCCGGCACTCGCCGGCAACCCGGTCGTGCAGGGCGACGACCCGACCTCGCTGATCCACGTCGTGCTCGAAGGCAGCGCGCTGCAAGGCACGCGCACCGCGCCGTCGACCTTCACGATGCCGCCGTTCGGCTGGCGCCTGTCGGACCAGGAAGTCGCGGACGTGTCGAACTTCGTGCGCACGAGCTGGGGCAACACGGGTGCGTCGGTGACGGCCGCGCAGGTCGCGAAGGTGCGCAAGAGCGTGCCGTCGACGCGGCCCGAGCCGCCGCCGGGCGCGCGCTTCCCGCAAGCGTCGCGCTGACCGGAGCGGCGGGGCGTCCGCCCCGCCTGCCGCCCGGTTCACGTCAATGTGCGGCCGGGCGGCAACGCCTTTCCCTTCGCCGGGGTCACGCCCCGCAACCCGCGCCGCCGCGTGAAATTTTCGCGGCTGCGCGCCATTTTTCCGCCTCATCCCTTATCCTTTCACTCTTGAACCTTACTAAATAGTTACAAGAGCTTGGGAGGGGGGATGCCTCATGACGTCAGCCTGATTGCGTTGCTCGCGGCCGGTTTCGGTCTCGCGATGATCTTTGGTTACCTCGCGTCGCTGCTGAAAATGCCGCCGCTCGTCGGCTATCTGCTCGCCGGGATCGTGATCGGCCCCGGCACGCCCGGTTTCGTCGGCGACCTGTCGCTCGCGCAGCAGCTTGCGGAAGTCGGCGTGATGCTGCTGATGTTCGGCGTCGGCCTGCATTTCTCGCTCGGCGATCTCCTCGCGGTGCGCAAGATCGCGCTGCCGGGCGCCATCGTCCAGATCACCGTCGCGACGCTGCTCGGCGGCGGGCTCGCGCTCACGTGGGGCTGGAGCCTCGGTGCGGCGCTCGTGTTCGGGCTGGCGCTGTCGGTCGCGAGTACCGTCGTGCTGCTGCGCGCGCTCGAAGGGCGCGGGCTCGTCGAGACGGTCAACGGGCGCATCGCGGTGGGCTGGCTGGTCGTCGAGGATCTCGTGATGGTGCTCGTGCTGGTGCTGCTCCCGCCGGTGGCCGGGCTGCTCGGCGGCACGCCGCCCGGCGATACGCATGCGGCCGGCGGCAGCGTGTGGGGCACGCTCGGCGTCACGATGCTGAAGGTCGCCGCATTCATTGCACTGATGCTGGTGGTCGGCAAGCGCGTGTTCCCGCGCATTCTGTGGCTCGTCGCGCGCACCGGCTCGCGCGAGCTGTTCACGCTGTGCATGATCGCGGCCGCGGTCGGCATCGCGTTCGGCGCGGCGAAGCTGTTCGACGTGTCGTTCGCGCTCGGCGCGTTCTTCGCCGGGATGATGATGCGCGAGTCGGAATTCAGCCGGCGCGCGGCCGACGAGACGCTGCCGCTGCGCGACGCGTTCTCGGTGCTGTTCTTCATCTCGGTCGGCATGCTGTTCGACCCGAAGGTGCTGCTCGACGAGCCGCTGCACGTGATCGAGGTCGCGGCCATCGTGCTGATCGGCAAGACGGTCGCGGCCGTCGCGCTCGTGATCGCGTTCCGCTATCCGCTAAACACCGCGTTGACGGTCGGCGCGGGCCTCGCGCAGATCGGCGAATTCTCGTTCATCCTCGCGGGGCTCGGCCGTGCGCTCGGGCTGCTGTCGGCCGAAGGGCAGAGCCTGATTCTCGCGGTCGCGCTGATCTCGATCGCGATGAACACGCTGCTGTTCGCGATGATCGATCCGGCGCTCGCGTGGATTCGCAAGCATTCGGCGTTCGCGCGCAAGCTCGAGGCGCGCGACGATCCGCTCGCCGCGCTGCCGATGTCGACGCCGCAGACGCATCTGACCGGGCAGGTCGTGATCGTCGGCTACGGCAAGGTCGGCACGCGAATCGCGCATGCACTGGACGAGCGCGGGATCGCGTATGTCGTCGTCGAGCAGAATCGCGAGCTCGTCGAGAAGCTGCGTGCGGACGGCATCGCGGCCGTGTCGGGCGACGCGATCGAGCCGATCGTGCTCGTGCAGGCGCATATCGCCCGCGCCGGGATGCTGGTCGTCACGCTGCCCGACGTGTTCGACGTGCGGCAGATCGTCGAGATCTCGCGCACGCTCAACCCGGCGCTCGAGGTCGTGCTGTGCACGAACAGCGGTGACGAGGCCGCGCTG
This sequence comes from Burkholderia sp. E168m15, assembly GCF_016586105.1. Taxonomy (NCBI): domain Bacteria; kingdom Pseudomonadati; phylum Pseudomonadota; class Betaproteobacteria; order Burkholderiales; family Burkholderiaceae; genus Burkholderia; species Burkholderia sp. E168m15. The sequence goes on along the minus strand of NZ_BCPO01000146.1, from coordinate 1,115 downwards.
CTGTCGAGCGAGGGCATCGGCACCGTGTTCATGGGCGAGACCGAACTCGCGCGCGGGATGACCGAGCACGTGCTCGGCCGGATGGCGAAGCCGGTCGCGGCCGCGCATTGACGGCGCGCGGCGGCGCGCCTGGCGTCGTCAGCCCGCTGCGGCCATCTTCGCGGGCGCGGGGCGACTGGATTGCGCAGCCGTCTTGAGTTGGGCCGACGGTTTCTGCGCGACGGTCGCCGTGGCCGGCGCCGCCGCTTTCGGCGCCGCGACCGTCTTCTGCGGCGCGGCGGCCTTCGCCGGCGCATTCTTTTCCGGTTCGACCGGTGCATCGGGCGGCACGCCCAGCAACTGCAGCGAGCCGCTCGTGACCGACGCGAACACCGGGCCGGCTACCGTGCCGCCGTAGTAACCCTTGCCGCGCGGCTCGTCGATCATCACCGCGACGATCAGGCGCGGGTTGCTCATCGGCGCCATCCCCGCGAACAGCGCGCGGTACTTGCCCTTCGCATAGCTCGCGCCGACCTGCTTGCGCGCGGTACCCGTCTTGCCGCCGATCCGGTAGCCGTCGACGCGCGCGCGGCGCCCCGTGCCGCCTTCGCCGACCGCCATCTCGAGCATCGAGCGGATCGCGGCGGCCGTTTGCGGCGACGTCACGCGGTGGCCGCGGTGCGCGTCGATCGTCTGCTGGTCGGTGCCGTTCTTTAGCAGCGACACCGGGTGCAGCGTGCCGTCGCCCGCATACGCGGTGTAGGTCTGCGCGATCTGCAGCAGCGACATCGACAGCCCGTAGCCGTACGCCATCGTCGCCTGCTCGATCGGCCGCCAGCGCTTGTAGCCGCGCAGCCGCCCCGACGCGACGCCCGGGAACGTCAGTTCCGGCGCGCGGCCGATCCCGTACTCCTGGTATTTGTTCCAGATCGTTTCGGCGGGCAGGTTCAGCGCCAGTTTCGCGAGCGCGACGTTGCTCGACTTCTGCAGCGCCTGCGATACCGTCAGCGAGCCGTGGTTGGACGTATCGTGGATCACCGCCGGGCCGATCTTGTAGGTGCCCGGCGACGTGTTGATGACCGTGTTCGGCGTGACCTTGCGCTCGTCGATCGACAGCGCGACGACGAGCGGCTTGA
>NZ_BCPO01000145.1:0-2117 GCF_016586105.1 Burkholderia sp. E168m15 | reverse complement strand
TCGAAGGTCGGATAGTTCGCGAGCGCGAGAATCTCGCCGTTCTGCGCGTCGAGCACGACGACGCTGCCGGCCACCGCGTTGTTCTCGATCACGGCCGCCTTGAGCTGGCTGAAGGCGAGCTGCTGGATGCGGCGGTCGATCGTCAGTTCGATCGTCGCGCCGTGCTGCGCGGGGACGAGCGGGCGCGTGTCCGACACGATGCGGCCGAGCCGGTCGCGGATCACCTCGCGCTGGCCGGACGTGCCTTGCAGGCGCGCATTCGCCGCGAGCTCGACGCCTTCCTGGCCCTTGTCCTCGACGTTCGTGAAGCCGACCACGTGCGCGGCCGATTCGCCTTCCGGGTAGAAGCGCTTCGAATCGGCGATCTGCGTGATGCCGTCGATCGCGAGCTTGTCGAGCCGGCTCGCGGTGTCCGCGTCGACCTGCCGCTTGAGCAGCACGAACGTCTTGTCGTTGCCGAGACGCCGCTTCACCTCGACGAGCGGCAGGTCGAGCAGCTTCGCGATCTGCGGGTAGTCGGTGTCGGCGACCTGTTTCGGGTTCGCCCAGATTTCATAGGTCGACAGGCTGACCGCGAGCATCGCGCCGTTGCGGTCGACGATGCGCCCGCGCATCGCATCGAGCTCGATCGTGCGCTGGTAGCGCTTCTGGCCCTGACCGACGTAGAAATCCTGGTTCGCGACCTGCACCCAGAAAGCGCGCGCGATCAGCGCGGCGAACGCGAGGAACACGACGACCACGATCAGCCTCGAGCGCCACATCGGCAGGCGCGACGCGAGCATCGGATTCTTGGTCGCCGCCGCGTATGGATCGGCAGGGTGGGTCTTCTTTTTCACGCTCATGCAATGGCCGGGTCGGGCCGCCGGGCGGCGGCGGGTCAGTCTGAATAATGCGATTGTAATAAAGGAGTAAACATCGTGTGGGGAAAGTATGTTCCGGCCCTTCAAAAAGGCGAAGGTCAGGCCATCTGGAACAGGGGAAGGGAAACGGCAGGAAAGGTGGGGCCAACGCGGGATTCGGCGGCGGCGGATGAGGACGAAACCTGCGCGATCATCGCATGCCGATTCGGGCAGGCGGTTCGGGATATCGCTCGCTCGCGATCGCCCGTGGCGCGCGATCAATTGCCCGCACGCCGGTTATTTCTTTAATCCATAAAATGAAAAGCGCCTCGAACCGAGGCGCCATTATTGCTGAATATCGAAATGAATATCACTGCTACCGGAATAAACCCGAAAACCGTAGACGATTGATGTCAATAATACCTATCGGGCAACGGAAATAAATTCCCGGTATTCCGGCTGGGTCGTGCAGGTATCGACCGCCTGCAGGCGCCACGCGCCGTCGGGGTGCTCGCCGGCGAGCACCGCGGGGCCCTGTTCGCGGCGCATCGCATCGAACGACAGCCCCTTCAACTGACAGACGGCATTGCCGCTGTCGGCCGCGCACAGCGCCATCGCGCCTTCGACGTCGCGGATCTTGCCCCAGGTCGGAAGGTCGATGCCCTGATGTGCCTCGCGCGACCACAGCCCTTCGTCGGTATCGACCCACAAGACCGCGAAGGAATGCCGGGTTGCCGATTCGCTGCCATTAATCCGAATGGTGAGGCGCATTGGATCGTCTCCTGAAAAAGATGACACATTCGACCGTTTTGACTTGAACAGTCTAGATAGACTGGTGTGAAACGCAAGTGATAATCCGCAATAAACCCGGATCGAGTCTATTTCCGTTTCAGATGAAACGATGTCTGACGATTCATGGTCATTCCCGAGGCGTCAGCCCACGCGGGCGATAGCGGCGACCAGCGGTGGCCGGGCCGGCGCGCGCGGAGGCCCAGACATGGGATGACAGGGCCGCCGGCCGCGTCGATCGGTCGCGCGCCGACCGATCGACGGAAAGCGGGGCGAAGGACATGCTCTGGCGCTCCTCGGATGCAGCCGGACCGAACCTTTCAGCGTGTTGACGCGGCGGCCGGCACGACACACTCCGACAATCGCGTACAAATCGGCACACTTTCACGAAACTTTCGGGACAGACTTGCATGCGGTCGGGCCCCGACACTGGGAACTTCCCGATCCTGTGCCGCGGACGCCGGTCCGCGCCGGCTGCCGCCGCCTCGT
>NZ_BCPO01000144.1:0-9762 GCF_016586105.1 Burkholderia sp. E168m15 | reverse complement strand
CGCGCGTCCAGCCCCGGCCCGGCCGGTGAGCCGTGCGCCGCCCGCAACCGCGGGCACCGCGCCGCCCGGCCGACTCTTCGAAGGAGACTATCGTGCTGATCTGGAAAACCGCGTTGTCGCTCAACTGGCGGACGAGCCTCGTGTCGCCGGCCAGCGCACCGGTCGCGGCGGCGAACGTGGGCCGGCTGGTGCTGACCGGCGCGACCGGCTTCATCGGCAGTACCGTGCTGACGGCGCTCGTCAATGCGGGGCTGCTCGAACGCATCGTGTGCGTCGTGCGCGCGCAGGACCGCGGCCATGCGGTCGCGCGGCTGCGGGAAGCGGCGTTGCGCGCGGGGCTCGCGCCGTACTGGGCGTCGCGCCTGACCGATGCGAACGTGATCGTCGGTGCGCTCGGCGACGTGTGGCACGGCGCCGATGCGCCGCGCCTGGCCGGCGCGACGCACGTGATTCACTGCGCGGGCCATGCGTCGCCGGCCGACGGCGCGCATCTGCAGGCCGACATCGCCGACGCGGTGCACTTCGCTGAACGCTTTGCCCGCGCGCCGCGCCTGCAGCGCTTCGTGTACGTCGGCACGGCCTACGCGCATGCGGGCCGCGGCGGGATCGTGCAGGAAGAGGCGGAACGCGACGCGGAGAACGACGTCGCGCCGCAGGCCGACGAAGGCCTGCCCGGCGCGGTGCTGGCGGCCGACTACCTGCATGCGAAGGCCCGGACGGAGCAGCGTCTGCGCGCGCTCGGGCTGCCGCTCGTCGTCGTGCGGCCGTCGCACGTGGTCGGCCATACGGTGCTCGGGACGCGGCCCGCACCGAATTCGTTCTGGATGTTCCGGCTCGCGCATGCGGCGCGCCGCTTCACCGCGCGGCCGATGACGCGCATCGACATCGTGTCGGTGGACGACGTGGCGCGCGCGACGATGCTGCTGGCCGTCAAGCCGACGCTGGCGCACGACGTCTATCACGTGTCGGCCGGCGACGAGGCGCCGCAGGTCGCGCAGATCGTGCGCGCGATGGACGAGGCGGCGGGAATGACCGGTGCGCCGCGCTACGCGGCGTGCGCGCCGGCGGAACTGCCGCTCGTCGTGCGTGATGTGCTGGGGCGCCCCGATCCGGCACTCGAGCGTGTGATCGGCCGGGCCCTGCAGCGCTGCGGGGAATTCGCGACGGTCGATCGCGTGTTCGACAATCGCCGCGTGCGCGACGAAATCGACTTCGAGCCATTGCCGTTCATCGATTACGTCGAGGAGTGCATGCGCACGTCGCGCGGCGTGGCCGTGACCGAGCTGATGCGCGGCGCGATCCACTGATACTGATCGCCCGCTGACCGCCCGCGTCGCACCGGCGGCGTCCGCTCCCGCGCGTGGCGGGCGCGGGCGCCGTCTTTACGCCTGGCTGCCGAGCTCGATGAGCCGGTCGAGCGCGCGGTAGATGTCTTCCAGGCCGTCCTGGCCGAACCGCGACTCGAGCTGACGATATTGCGCGTCGATGCGCGGCCCGATCTCCGTCACCAGTTTCCTGCTTTGCGGCGTCAGGCTGACCAGCAGCCGGCGCTGATCCTCCTGCGCGCGCGTGCGCGTGATCAGGCCGTCGCGCTCCATCCGCTCCAGCACGCCAGTCAGGCTCGGGCTCAGGATGCAGCAGCGTTTCGCGATCTGTCCGGCTTCGAGCGCCTCCGTCGGTTCGCCGTCGAGCACGCGGATGATCCGCCATTGCTGTTCGGTCAGCGAAAATTCCTTGAGAATGGGGCGAAACAGACCCATCAGCGTTTCGCGGGCCTCGAGCAGCAGCATGGCCAGGTTGCGATGGTCGAGCGTACGGTTCATCGGGATGAGCAGAGGACGGGGACGCATCAATCTTAACAGCCGAAGCTGATGAATTTCGCATCTCAGGGTAATCGAGGTTGCCACCACTCGATTGTTTACTTAAGATATTAACTATTGACGATGCGCCGCGACGCGCGGCAGGGGAATGACGCATGGAGCTGTCTTGCACGACCGCCGCGGCGCCGCCGTTGCCGGTCGCCATCGGTACCGTCTACGGGGCCTTGCTCAACGAGCGCGCGGCGCTCGACGCGCTCGGCGATGCGGTGAACGCACCGCCTTACGGCCGCCCGCCGCAGGCGCCGATCCTGTACATCAAATCCGCCAACACGCATGCAGCCGACGGCGCCGCCGTGATCGTGCCGGCCGGTGTCGACACGCTGGAGATCGGCGCGTCGGTGGCCGTCGTGTTCGCGCGGCGCGCGACGCGCGTGCCGGCCGCGCGGGCGCTCGACTACGTGCACGGCTTCACGCTCGCGAGCGACGTGTCGGTGCCGCATCCCGATTACTACCGTCCGGCCGTGCGCTTCAAGTGCCGCGACGGCTTCTGCCCGCTTGGGCCCACGATCGTGCCGGCCGCCGCGCTCGCCGATGTCGACGCGATCGGCCTGACGGTGTGGATCGACGGCGAAGTGGCGGCATCCGCGTCGACCGCGACGCTGATTCGCCCGGTGCGCGCGCTGATCGCCGACGTGACGGCCTTCATGTCGTTCGACGCGGGCGACGTGCTGTTGCTCGGCGTCGCGGGCGGCGCACCGCATGCCCGTGCGGGCAGCACGATCGAGATCGCCGCGGCCGGCATCGGCACGTTGAGGCATACGCTGATCGCGGAGGAAGCGCGATGAAGACGGCGCGCGTGATCTACAACGGCGCACTGCATGCGGCCGAACCGGCCGGCGACGGCGCGATCCGCCTCGATACGGGCCGCGTGGTGGCCGAGGACGCGGTGGCGTGGCTGCCGCCCGTCGCGCCGCGCACGACGTTCGCGCTCGGCCTGAACTACGCCGACCATGCGAAGGAGCTCGCGTTCAACGCGCCGAGCGAGCCGCTGATTTTCCTGAAGGGGCCGAATACGTTCGTCGGTCACCGGTCGCTGACCGTGCGCCCCGCGGACGCCACGCACATGCACTACGAGTGCGAACTGGCCGTCGTGATCGGCCGGCCCGCGCGCCACGTGAGCCGCGCGCAGGCCATCGACTACGTGGCCGGCTATACGGTCGCGAACGACTACGCGATCCGCGACTATCTCGAGAACTACTACCGCCCGAACCTGCGCGTGAAGAACCGCGACACCTGCACGCCGCTCGGGCCGTGGTTCGTCAGCCGCGACGAGATCGGCGACGCGGGCGACCTGACGCTGCGCACGACGGTGAACGGCCGGGAGACGCAGCGCGGCAGCACGCGCGACATGGTGTTCGACGTGCCGGCGCTGATCGAGCACATCAGCAGCTTCATGACGCTCTCGCCGGGCGACCTGATCCTGACCGGCACGCCCGAGGGGCTGGCGGACACGCAGCCGGGCGACGAGGTCGTGACCGAAATCGAAGGAATCGGCCGGCTCGTGAACACGATCGTCGGCGAGGCAGACTACTATCGCGCCGGCTGAGCCCGTCGCCCAAGGAAGGAGAGCACATGACCATCAAGCACTGGATCGGCGGCCGCGAAGTGGAGAGCCGCGAAACCTTCACGACGCTGAACCCGGCGACGGGCGACGTCATCACCGACGTCGCGTCGGGCGGCGAGGCCGAGGTCGATGCGGCCGTGCGCGCGGCGAAGGAAGCGTTCCCCAAATGGGCGAACACGCCGGCGAAGGAGCGCGCGAAGCTGATGCGCAAGCTCGGCGAGCTGATCGAGAAGAACGTGCCGATGCTCGCCGCGCTGGAAACGCAGGATACCGGCCTGCCGATCGCGCAGACGAGCAAGCAGCTGATTCCGCGCGCGTCCGAGAACTTCAACTTCTTCGCCGAAGTGTGCGTGCAGATGAACGGCCGCACCTATCCGGTCGACGACCAGATGCTGAACTACACGCTGTACCAGCCGGTCGGCGTGTGCGCGCTGGTGTCGCCGTGGAACGTGCCGTTCATGACCGCCACGTGGAAGACGGCGCCGTGCCTCGCGCTCGGCAACACGGCCGTGCTGAAGATGTCGGAGCTGTCGCCGCTGACGGCCGACCAGCTCGGCCGGCTCGCGCTCGAAGCGGGTATCCCGCCGGGCGTGCTGAACGTCGTGCAGGGTTACGGCGCGACGGCCGGCGATGCGCTCGTGCGGCATCCGGACGTGCGCGCGGTGTCGTTTACCGGCGGCACGGTCACCGGCAAGCGGATCATGGAGCGCGCGGGCCTCAAGAAGTATTCGATGGAACTCGGCGGCAAGTCGCCCGTGCTGATTTTCGACGACGCCGATTTCGACCGCGCGCTCGACGCGTCGCTGTTCACGATCTTCTCGATCAACGGCGAACGCTGCACCGCGGGCTCGCGGATCTTCGTGCAGCGCACGATCTACGACCGCTTCGTGCAGGAATTCGCGCGCCGCGCGAACAACCTGGTGGTCGGCGATCCGACCGATCCGGGCACGAATCTCGGCGCGATGATCACGCGCCAGCACTGGGAGAAGGTGACGGGCTATATCCGCATCGGCGAGCAGGAAGGCGCGCGCGTGGTCGCGGGCGGCGCGGACAAGCCGGCCGGGCTGCCCGAGCATCTGCGCAACGGCAATTTCGTGCGGCCGACCGTGTTCGCCGACGTCGACAACCGGATGCGCATCGCGCAGGAAGAAATCTTCGGGCCGGTCGCGTGCATCATCCCGTTCGACGACGAAGACGACGGGCTGCGGCTCGCGAACGACACGGCGTACGGCCTGGCGTCGTACATCTGGACGCAGGACGTGGGCAAGGTGCATCGGCTCGCGCGCGGCATCGAGGCCGGGATGGTGTTCGTGAACAGCCAGAACGTGCGCGACCTGCGCCAGCCGTTCGGCGGCGTGAAGGAATCGGGCACCGGGCGCGAGGGCGGCGAGTACAGTTTCGAGGTGTTCGCGGAGATCAAGAACGTGTGCATCTCGATGGGTTCGCATCACGTTCCGCGCTGGGGCGTGTGACGGGCGCCGGCCGTTTTGTCGCAAGAACGATAGGGAGACTTGAACGATGGGCAAACTGTCCCTCGCCGCGAAGATCACGCACGTGCCGTCGATGTACCTGTCGGAACTGCCCGGCAAGCATCACGGCTGCCGTGAAGCGGCGATCCGCGGCCACCAGCTGATCGGCGAGCGCTGCCGCGCGCTCGGCGTCGACACGATCGTCGTGTCGGACGTGCACTGGCTCGTCAACGCCGGCTATCACGTGAACTGCAATGCGCGGTTCGCGGGCACCTATACGAGCAACGAGCTGCCGCATTTCATCCGCGACATGCAGTACGCGTATCCGGGCAACCCGGCGCTCGGCCGGCTGATCGCGGAAACGGCCACCGAGCGCGGCGTCGCGACGCGTGCGCACGAAATCGACAGCCTCGAGCTCGAATACGGCACGCTCGTGCCGATGCGCTACATGAACGGCGACCAGCACTTCAAGGTCGTGTCGATTGCCGGCTGGTGCATGTGGCATCAGCTCGACGAAAGCCGGCGCTTCGGCGAGGCGCTGCTCGAGGCGATCGAGAAGAGCGATTCGAACGTCGCGTTCCTCGCGAGTGGCTCGCTGTCGCACCGCTTCAACGACAACGGCAGCCCCGAGGAATCGATTCACCAGATCAGCCGCGAATTCTTCCGGCAGGTCGACCTGCGCGTGGTCGAGCTGTGGAAGCAGGGCGATTTCAAGACCTTCTGCGCGATGCTGCCCGAATACAACGTGCATTGCCACGGCGAAGGCGGCATGCACGACACGGCGATGCTGCTCGGGCTGCTCGGCTGGGATCGCTACGACAAGCCGGTCGAGATCGTCACCGACTATTTCGCGAGTTCCGGCACCGGGCAGATCAACGCGATCTTCCCGCTGCCCTGAGCGTTGCCGCCCGCCACGCCTTCGAATCCGACTGGAGAGTTGCCATGCCACACATCGTCGTCGAATACACCGCGAACATCCGCGACGACGCCCGCATTCCCGCGCTGCTGCGCACGATCAACGCGACGCTGATCGCGCAGGGCGGCGTGTTTCCGACCGGCGGCATCCGTTCGCGCGCGATCGAGCTGCACGACTATTGCGTCGCGGACGGCACGGAGGACGACGCGTTCGTCCACGTGACGCTGAAGATCGGCGCGGGCCGCAGCGACGAAACGAAACAAGCGGCGTGCGACGCGCTGTTCGATGCGATCAAGGCCCATTTCGCCGAGCTGTACGCGAAACGCTACCTCGCGCTGTCGATGGAACTGACCGAGTTCAGCGAAAGCGGCTCGTACAAGCACAACAACATCCACGCCCGCTACAAGCGGGCCGGCTGAACCCATTCCCGATCCGACCATGCTCGAACCCGCCCTCATCGACCAGCTCGCGCACCGTCTGCACGACGCCGAGCGCGCACGCACGCAGATCCGCCAGATCTCGCTCGACCATCCCGACATCACGATCGACGACGCGTATGCGATCCAGCGTGCGTGGGTGACCCTCAAGCTCGCGGAAGGCCGCACGCTGAAGGGGCACAAGATCGGCCTCACGTCGAAGGCGATGCAGAACACGTCGCAGATCGACGAGCCCGACTACGGCGCGCTGCTCGACGACATGTTCTTCGACGACGGCGGCACGATCCCGACCGGCCGCTTCATCGTGCCGCGCGTCGAGGTCGAGCTCGCGTTCGTGCTGGGCAAGCGGCTCACGGGGCCGAACTGCACGATCTTCGACGTGTACGACGCCGTCGATTACGTCGTGCCGGCGCTCGAGATCATCGACGCGCGCAGCCAGTCGATCGACCCCGATACGAAGCGGCCGCGCAAGGTGTTCGACACGATCGCCGACAACGCGGCGAACGCGGGCGTCGTGATCGGCGGCCGGCCGGTGCGCCCGCAGGACGTCGATTTGCGCTGGGTCGCGGCGATCATGTCGCGCAACGGCGTGGTCGAGGAAACCGGCGTCGCGGCCGGCGTGCTGAACCATCCGGCGAACGGCGTCGCGTGGCTCGCGAACCGGCTGTCGCGTTTCGACGTCGCGCTGGAGCCGGGGCAGATCGTGCTCGGCGGGTCGTTTACGCGGCCCTGCGCGGCGCGATCGGGCGACACGTTCAGCGTCGACTACGGTCCGCTCGGGACGATCCAGTGCTACTTCGAGTGAGGTGAGCGAACGATGCAGATTCCGTCGAATGTCTTCAAGGCCGCGCTCGCGCGCGGTGACGCGCAGGTCGGCCTGTGGCTCGGCCTCGCGAATCCGTACAGCGCCGAAGTGGTCGCGGGCGCCGGTTTCGACTGGTTGCTGATCGACGGCGAACATGCGCCGAACACGATCCCGACGATCCTCGCGCAACTGCAGGCGATCGCGCCGTATCCGTCGCATCCGGTCGTGCGCGTGCCGTGGAACGATCCGGTGATCGTCAAGCAGGTGCTCGATCTCGGCGCGCAGACGTTGCTCGTGCCGATGGTCCAGAGCGCGGACGAGGCGCGTGCGGCGGTGGCCGCGACGCGTTATCCGCCGCACGGGATGCGCGGTGTCGGCAGCGCGCTGGCGCGCGCGTCGCGGTGGAATCGCGTCGGCGAGTACCTGCATCGCGCGAACGACGAGATGGCCGTGCTCGTGCAGGTCGAGACGCGCGCGGGGCTCGATGCGATCGATGCGATTGCGCGGGTCGACGGCGTCGATGGCGTGTTCATCGGGCCGGCTGATCTTGCTGCCGATCTCGGCCATCTCGGCCATCCGGGGCACCCGGACGTGCAGGCCGCGATCGACGGTGCGATCCGCGCGATCAAGGCGGCCGGCAAGGCGCCGGGCATCCTGAGCGCGGATGAAGCGGCCGCGCGGCGCTATCTGGAAGCGGGCGCGTTGTTCGTCGCGGTCGGTGTCGATACGACGTTGCTGGCACGGAGCGCGGAGCGGCTCGCCGCGCAGTTCAAACGAAACGGCGACGACGCCGTGAAGCAGGGCGACGGCACGTATTGATGCGGCGGCGGGCGGTTTTCCCGTGCCGACCGCCGGCTTTTCGCCGCGCGGCTTCATGCATGCGCATGGCCGCACCTATCGCTGCGCTTGGCTTCCCGTTTCCATGTATTTCCCCGGCGTCGTCCCCAGCGCGCGCCGGAACATGTCGATGAACGCGCTCACGTTGTCGTATCCGAGATCGAGCGCGATCGTCGTCACCGGCACGCCGTCGGCAATGCGCTCCAGCGCCCGCAGCAGCCTGGCCTGCTGACGCCACTGCGCGAACGTCAGCCCCGTTTCGGCGACGAAGCGGCGGCTCATCGTCCGCGCGCCGATGCCGGCCCATTCGGCCCATTCCTCGAGCCGCCGGTCGTTCGCGAGATCAGCAGCCAGCGCATCGGTGATCTTCACGAGCCGAGGGTCTCGCGGCCGGACCAGCCCCAGCGCCTCGGCTTCCGATGCCGCGATTTCATCGAGGATCACGTCGGCGATCCGGGTCTGCGCGGCATCCAGATCGGCATCGCCCCAGCTCGCTGCACGCTGCACGGCTTCGCGCAGCAGCGGCGTCGTGCGGATCGCGCGCGGCGTGGCCGGCAGCGTCGCGCAGCGGGCTTCCGCGACGAACGCCGACCAGCCGGCGATCGGCCCGAACGAGCGCAGCGAATGCCGGCAATGCGGCGGAATCCAGATCGCATGGATCGCCGGCACGACCCACTCCTGATCGTCGAGGCCGATCGTCACCAGCCCGCTCAGCGCGCCGACGAGCTGGCCGCGCGCATGCGAATGCGGCGCGGTGATACGCGGGTCGCGTTGCGACAGGACGGCGGCGACCACGAACGGGCCGTCGTCGGACGTGACGAAGCGGGCGGGCAGGAGCGGATCGGACATGGCCGGATATCGGTATCGAATGGCTGTTATACCGGAGATCGGCCGGTTTCGCACGCCTACACTGCGTCCATCGATGACAACCGGAGCAAGACGCGATGCGAGCCGAACAGATGCTTCCCGACCATGCCAACCAAGTCGATGCCGGCGGAACGACGATCCGCAAGGGGACCGTCGGCGCGTTTCTGGTCAATGCGCGTGTATTGACCGATCCGAACGCCGCGCCGGCCGAGAGGGCGCGCGCGGAGGCCGATGCGATCGACGCATTGCCCGCGCTGCGTGCGCTCGGCCTGTTCGACGTGCTCGAAGTACGCGATCCCGCGCTGCGCGCATGGCTCGATGCCCGATAAAGGCCCACCCCTCCAGAATTGAAGGAATCACCATGAAAGCAGCAGTCGTTGAAGGCGCTGGACAACGTCCGGTTTATACGGAGTTCGAACCGCCGGGCGCGATGCCGGGCCACAGCCTGATCGACGTGACGGCGTCCGCGCTGAGCCGCATCGCGCAGGGGCGTGCGGCGGGGACGCATTATTCGTCCGTTGGCGGTTATCCGTTCGTCGTCGGTGTCGACGGCGTGGGGCGTCTCGAAGATGGTCGGCGCGTCTACTTCTTCGGTGCGCCCGCGCCGTTCGGCGCAATGGCCGAACGTACGATCGCGCCCGATACGCAGTGCGTGCCGCTGCCGGACGCGCTCGACGATGTCACGGCGGCGGCGATCGCGATTCCGGGGATGTCGTCGTGGGCGGCGCTGACCGAACGCGCGGGGTTCGTCGCGGGCGAGACGGTGCTCGTCAACGGCGCAACGGGGACGTCGGGGCGGCTCGCGGTGCGGATCGCGAAGCATCTCGGCGCGGCGAAGGTGATCGCGACAGGCCGCAACGCGGCCGCGCTGCAGGCGTTGCTGAGTGCCGGCGCGGACGCGGTGGTGTCGCTGCAGCAGGACGACGTGCATCTGGCGCGGGCGCTCGAACCGCATTTCCGCGCGGGCGTGGACGTCGTGCTCGATTA
>NZ_BCPO01000143.1:0-9788 GCF_016586105.1 Burkholderia sp. E168m15 | reverse complement strand
AGACGCTGCTGGTTGCCGCCGCGAAGGCGCCCCCTGGCGGACAGCGGGTGCGCTTCGTGGAGATCGGCTCGATCAGCGGCGCGGACGTGTTGTTGCCGGGCGCCGTGCTGCGCGCGACCGCGATCGAGCTGATGGGCAGCGGCCTGGGCAGCGTGCCGTTGCCGCGCCTGCTGGCGTCGGTGCACGGCGTGTTCGAGGCGGCCGGGGATGCGGGCCTCACGATCGACACGCGCACGGTGCCGCTGTCGGCGGTCGGTGAACACTGGGGCGATGCGAGCAGCGTCGTGCGTCCGGTGTTCACGATGCGTGGCGAGTGAGCAGCGCATCGCCAGGCAGCGGGCCGGATGCGGCGTGAGCGTCGAGTTGCGCGGCAGCGTTCGGCCGGTCGCCGTCATGCCGCCGCGCGTAGCGTGGAAAGCAGGCGGGGCGGCTGATCAACCGCTGCCGCTCGTCACGTCGGCTTCAAAACCGCTGCTGAATCCCCGCCGTCACCCCGACCTGCGTGGTGCCATACCCGTTGAAATCGCGCGACACGCCGACCTTCTGGTCGTGTTTCGCGATCGCGAACGCCCCGGCCGCATACAGCACCGTGCGCTTCGACAGCGCGTACTGCGCACGCACCGACACCAGCGTCGGATCGGTATCCGTGCCGCCCTTGATGTTCTGGTGATAGACGGCCGCGATCAGCGAGAACGTCGGCGTGAACTGGTACGACCCGCCGAGCCAATACATGTCGCTCAACTGGTTCGCGGCCGTGGTGTGGAACGTGCGCCGATAGTTGCGATAGCCGGCCATCGTCTTCAGGTTGCCGAAGTCGTAGCTCAGGCCCGCGTGGATGCCCTGAATGTAGTTGACTGTATCGGCCGGCGTGACGCTGTCGGCCGCGCCGTTCTGCCGGTCGAACGTGACGACCGCCGCGAATGGCCCCGTCTCGTAGCCCACCGCGAAATCGTATTTCGAGCTGGTCTTCATGCTGCCCGGCACGTTGCCGAACCCGTACAGCGCGCCGAACTTGAAGCCGCTGAATTCGCCGTCGTAGCGCACCGCGTTCGACGAGCGCGTGAACAGGCCGTCCTTGCGGCCGCCGGTCGCCATCGACGAGGTCGCCCACGAGTAGTTCTGCGCGTAACCCATCGGGTCGAACGGCAGCATGTAATCGTAAGTGACGGTGAAGTTGCGGCCGAGCGACAGCTCGCCCCATTTCCCTTTCAGACCGACCGTCGCGCGGCGCGCGAAGATCGAGTCGGGGCCGTCGTCCGAGGCGCCGTTCGCGAGGTCGATTCCGCTTTCGAGCCGGAACACGGCCTTCAGCCCGCCGCCGAGATCCTCGACGCCGCGCAGGCCCCAGCGCGACGTGTTCTTGTTGCCCGACTTCAGCTTGACCGAATTGCCGCCTTGTGGTGCCGCATGGTTCGTGAATTCGATGCCGGCGTCCATGATCCCGTACATCGTGACCGACGACTGCGCGTGCGCGGCCGGCGCGGCGAGGCAGGCGGCCGCGGCTGAACCGGTGAGGACTACTGTTCGAATCGAACGTTCTGCGCGTGACTTCATTGACGGTGTCTCCTTGGTTCTTGTGGGTTGGGTGAAACGGATACGGCGCGCAACCGCGCAATCGCCCGCGGCGGACGCCGGGAAGCGTCCGCCGGGCAGGAAGGCGGCTGCGTGGAGTGACAGGCGGCGGCACGCTGGCCGCCACGATCGGGTCAGCCCGCTTTCGCGAACGTCCAGCAGTCGTTGGTCGGGAATTCGATCCAGTGCTTGCCGGCCGCGCGCGGTACATGGCCGAACGCACGCAGGCGCATCTCGCCGCAATGGAACAGGTACTCCCAGCGATCGCCGAGATACATCGACGTGACGAGGTCGGCCTGGAGCCGGTTCGCGCCCGGGCCGTCGGCGACCTGCACGCGTTCGAGGCGGATCACGGCCTGGGCGTCCTGGCCCGGCGCGAGCGTGTCGCGGGCAAGCGCCTGCAGCTCCCAGCCGTCGCCGGCGAGCGTCACGCATTCGCCGTCGATCGCGGCGACGCGCGCGTCGATCCGGTTGTTGCTGCCCATGAATTCGGCGGTGTACAGCGAGCGCGGCGCGCCGTACAGCTCGGCCGGCGTGCCTTCCTGCTCGATGCGGCCGTTGCGCAGCAGCAGGATGCGGTCGGACATCGCCATCGCTTCGGTCTGGTCGTGCGTCACGCAGAGCGCCGACAGCCCGAGCGACACGATCAGCTCGCGCAGCCACGCACGCGCTTCCTCGCGCAGCTTCGCGTCGAGGTTCGACAGCGGCTCGTCGAGCAGGATCACCGGCGGGTTGTAGACGAGCGCACGGGCAATCGCGACGCGCTGCTGCTGGCCGCCCGACAGCTGATGCGGAAAGCGTTCCGCGAGATGGCCGAGGCCGAGCTGGTCGAGCGCGGTCTGCACGCGGCGCTTCTGTTCGGCCGGCGCGACACGGCGCAGCTTGAGGCCGTAGCCGACGTTGTCGGCGACGGTGCGGTGCGGCCACAGCGCGTACGACTGGAACACGAGGCCGAGCGAGCGCTGTTCGACCGGCAGGTCGACGCGCCGCGCGCCGTCGAAGAACACGCGGTCGTCGAGCTGGATGCGGCCGTCCGACGGCTGTTCGAGGCCGGCCACCGCACGCAGCAGCGTGGTCTTGCCGCTGCCCGACGCGCCGAGCAGGCACACGACTTCGCCGGCCTTCAGTTCGAACGACACGCCCTTGAGGATCGGGTTGGCGCCGTAGCTGAGGTGCAGATCGTCGACGATGAGCTTATCCATGAAGTTTCACTCCGAAGCGCAGGGCCACGCCGAGACCGGCGCCGACCATCGCGATGTTGATGACAGAGAGCGCCGCGACCTGATCGACGGCGCCGGTCGCCCACAGCGACACGAGCAGCGCGCCGATCACTTCGGTGCCGGGCGACAGCAGGTAGACGGCGGTCGAGTATTCGCGCTCGAAGATCATGAAGATCAGGAGCCACGCGGCGAGCAGGCCGAAGCGCACGAGCGGCAGCGTCACGTCGAGCGACACGCGGCTGCGCGTCGCGCCGACGCTGCGGCCGGCTTCCTCGAGTTCCGGGCCGACCTGCAGCAGCGCGCTCTGGATGAGCCGCATCCCGTACGCGAGCCACACGACCGTGTACGCGATCCAGATGCTCCACATCGAGTTCTTCAGCTCGCGCAGGCCGGGCACGAACAGGAAGATCCACAGGAACGCGAGACCGGCGAGGAGACCCGGCACCGCGCGCGGCAGCAGCACAAGGTAGTCGAGCAGCTTGGTCGCCCAGTCGGGGCGGCGGTGGCCGGCGAACGCGACGAGCGAGTAGAAGCCGATCGCGAGCGCGCCGCCGATCACGCCGATGCCGAGCGTGTTGACGATCGCGCGCACCAGGTTGTCCTGCTCGAACAGTTCGATGAAGTTCGACAGCGTCAGTACTTCGGCGAGCGCGACACCTTCGCCCCAGTTGGTCACGAACGCACGCAGCACGATGCCCGAGATCGGCACGATCACGGTCAGCATCAGCCACAGCGCGACGATCGCGAGCGCGACCCAGCGCCACACGCCGAGCGGCAGCACGGTCGCGCGGCCGGCCTTGCCCTTCACGGTGACGAAGCGGCTCGCGGTCTTCAGCAGGCGGCGCTGCAGCAGCACGAGCGGGAACGTGATCGCGACGATGCACACGGCGACTGCGGCCATCAGGTGATACGACGGCACGCCGAGCTTGTTGGTCAGCTTGTACAGGTAGGTCGCGAGCACGAGGTGGCCTTCCGGATCGCCGAGCACGAGCGGCAGCCCGAACACCTCGAAACCGAGGAAGAACACCAGCACGCCGGCGAACAGCAGCGCGGGCATCGTCATCGGCAGGCTCACGTCGAGCGCGACGCGGAACGGGCGGGCGCCGGTCACGCGCGCGGCTTCCTCGACGTCCGAGCCGAGGTTGCGCAGCGCGGCCGACGAATACAGGTACACGTGCGGCACGTGCGTGAGGCCCACGATCACCGTGATCGCGAAGATCGAATACACGTTCCAGGGCACGTTCTGTACCCCGAAGAGTGCCTTGAACCACACCGAGTAGAAGCCGACCGGGCCGGCCGCGACCACGTAGCCGAACGCGAGCACCATCGGCGACACGAACACCGGCGTGAGCAGCAGCGGTTCGAGCCAGCGGCGGCCGGGCAGGTCGGTGCGCACCATCAGGAACGCGAGGATGCCGCCGAGCGGGATCGAGATGAACAGCATCCCGCCGGCGATGATGAACGAGTTCTTCACGGCCGACCAGAAGTCGGGATCGCTGAAGATGAAACGGAAGCCTTCGACGCCGAGCGTCTTGTTCGCGTCGAAGAACGGCGCGGACAGCAGGCTCTGGAACAGGATGAAGCCGAGCGGCAGCGCGACCGCGACGGTCAGGACCGCGACGACGATCCAGCGCAGCATGCCGGCGAGCGGCTGCAGGCTGCTGACCGGCAGCGCGGGAATCGCGTCGCGCGGGCCGGTGGCGGGCGGGACGGCCGGTGCCGTGCCGCGTGTGCTGGTTGAAAGCATGAGTTCGCCCCTGCGGCCATCCGGATGGCCGCCTCAAGGAAGTCGGTAAGGGGAAGGGGCCGCCCGCGCGCGGTGCGGCGGGCGGCCCGAGGTCAGCGGCTCAGCGCATCAGCGCTTGATCGCCTGCTGCCATTGCTTCAGGAACGCGAGTCGCTTCGACTGGTCGAGATAGACCAGCAGGCCGGTGCCGATCTGGATCGGCTTCAGCGAATCGCCGAGTTCCTTCGTGAGGCTCGCGGCCGACGTTTCGCCGGTCACGTCCGCGCGGATCGCGTACAGGTTCGCCTGGTTCGCGATCAACGTCTGGCCGCGTTTCGACAGCAGGTAATCGACCCACAGCTTCGCGGCGTTCGGGTTCTTCGCCTTCTTCGACACCGTGGCGAGACGGCTCACGACCTGCGTGTAGTCCTTCGGAAACACGTAGCCGATCGACTTGTCCTTCTTCGCCTTTGCGTAGGCATACGAACCGATGATGTTGTAGCCGATCAGGTTCTCGCCCGACGAGATGCGCTCCATCATCGCGCCCGTGCTCGACTGCAGCTTCGGGCCGGTCGCGCCGATCGCCTTGACGAGTTCCCACGTGACTTTCTCGTTCACGTGCGCGTCCTGGGTCAGATAGTTGAAGCCGACGCCCGATTTCTCGATGTCGTAGGTCGTGACCTTGCCCTTGAACTTGTCGGCCTGCGTGGTGAGCAGCTTGATCAGGTCGGCGCGCGTCGTCGGCACTTCGTTCTCGGGGATCAGCCGCTTGTTGTAGACGATCGCGAGCGGCTCGAACGTCGTGCCGTACGCCTGCTTCTGGTACTGCGCCCATTGCGGCACGTTCTGGCTTTCGGGCGAATCGTAGGACGCCATCAGGCCGTCGTTGACGAGCTTGACCTGCAGGTCCATCGCCGAGCTCCACAGCACGTCGGCGCTGGTGCTGCTCGCCGCGTTCTCGCTGATGTAGCGGTTGTACAGCTCGGTGCTGTTCATGTCGTTGTACTCGACCTTCACGCCGTACAGGCTTTCGAAGTCCTTGATCAGCGGACGCACGAGGCCCGTGTCGGTCGTCGAGTAGACGATCAGCTTGCCTTCCTTCTTCGCGGCGTCGATCACGCCCTGGTAGTTCCCCGGGTAGCCGGCCGGAACCTGCGCGGCGGCGCTGCCGGCGGCAGTGCCCAGAACGATCGCCAGCGCGGCGGCGAGTTGCTTCGGTGCAAACGGCATGTCTTCCTCCAGTGATGCGTGGGTTTTGTTCGAGTGACGCGGATGTTAATTGCGAGGCACTTTCAGCCTGCTTTCATTCCGGTGCGCAATCGTGCCGTCCGTGTCATGGATTTCCCGAGGTCGACGCGGCGCCGGCCGCGGGTTTCGCGGCGCGCGGCAGGGCTTGAAAGGTGGGGCGACGCTGGGGCGCGGGCTACGCGGAAGTGGCCAGCAGTTGGCCGAGGAGGCGGCCGCCATGCCGCGCGTGGGCGGCCGTCAGCGCGGCATAGCCCACGACGACGCCCGCTTCGCGGCGGGCGCTTCGACAGAAGCCGCGGACCGGTTGCAGCTCGACGCCGGCCGCGCGGGCTTGCGCGACATACGTGGCATCGTCGATGCCGGGTGGCAGCCACAGCACGAAATGAAAGCCCGCGTGCTCGCCCGTCACCGTGTACCGGCCGCCGGCATGTTTCTCCAGCTGCTCGAGCACGATGTCGCGCCGCTGGCGGTACGCGTGGCGGGCGGCGCGCAGGTGCTTCGCGAAATCGCCTTGACCGATGAAGCGGGCCAGCGCCAGTTGCGGCGCGACGCCGACCGAGCGCGCGGTCGCGTGCCACACGGCGGACAGAGCCGGCCGCAGCGCCGCCGGCACCACCATGAAGCCGATGCGCAGCCCGGAAAACAGCGTCTTGTTGAACGACCCGCAATAGATCACGCGGTCGCACGCGTCGAGCGATTTCAGCGCGGGCAGCGGGGCGGTCTGGTAGCTGAATTCGCCGTCGTAGTCGTCCTCGATGATCCACGTGCGGTTGCGCTGCGCCCAGTCGAGCAGTTCGAGCCGGCGCGAGACCGACATCGTGACGCCGAGCGGCGCCTGATGGGCCGGCGTCACGTATGCGGCGCGCGCATCGGGATGGCGATTCAGCGATGCGGTGTCGATGCCTTCCCGATCGACCGGCACGTCGATCACGGTCGCGCCCGCGATCGTGAAGATCTGCCACGCCGACGCATAGCCGGGGTCTTCCATCAGCACCGTCGAGCCGGGTGCGAGCAGCGTGCGTGCGACGAGGTCGATCGCGTGGCGGATGCCGGTTGTGATGACGATGTCGCCGGCTTCGCACGGGATGCCGCGGTATTCCCGCAGGTACGCGGCGATCTCGGCGCGCAGGCTTTCGACGCCCAGTGCCGGTGTCGCACCGAGGTCGTCCGCCGTCGCGGCGAGCAGGCTGGCGCCGAGCGCCTTCTTCCATTGCTGCATCGGCAGCAGGTCGGGGTCGGCGAGCCGCGCGACGAACGGGACGCCCGGACGCACGCCGTGTTCGGGCTCGGCCGGGGCGGTGGATGCGGGGGACGCGAGGGTGGCGGGGAGCGGACTGCCGTCTTGCGACCGCGCGGCCGCGCGCAGATAGCTGTCCGGCACCACCGCGCACACGCGTGTGCCGGAGCCTTGCGTGCGGGCGATGTAGCCCTCGGCGCACAGGATGTCGTACGCCGCTTCGACGGTGCCGCGCGCGATGTCCCAGCGCGCGGCCAGCGTCCGGCTGGATGGCAGCGGACTGTCGCCGGGCAGCAGGCGTTTCAGGATCGCGTCGCGAATCGTGTCGGCGATGCATTCCTGCTTCGAGTGCGGGCTGCCGCCCGACAGCCCGGCAGGGCGCGGCAGGTCCAGCGGAATCGCGGCTTTGCCTCGCGACATAGTGGTCCAGTCAACAGTCGATTTAATGGTCCTTCAGCTTATATCACTTTCGCCTTAGATTGCTGTCGACCCCACTCATCCGGCCGATCCGGACTTACCGCATGAAGACGCGTTCATTACCCCGCCGGGGCTGGCTGTTCCTGTTGATGCTCGTCGTGTGCCTGCCGCGCGTCACGATCGACGCGTACCTGCCGTCGCTGCCCGCGATGGCGGATGCGCTGCACGGCACCGACGCGCAGCTGCAACTCACGCTGACCCTGTACATGGTCGGCTATGCGCTGTCGATGCTGGTGTCGGGGCCGCTGTCCGACCGCTACCGCCGACGGCCGGTGCTGCTCGGCGGCCTGTGCGTGTACGTCGTCGCGAGCGTTGCCTGCGCATGGTCGACCAGCATTCCGGCGCTGATCGCCGCGCGCGTGTTCCAGGCGCTGGGCGGCTGCTGCGGCACCGTGATCGGCCGGGTGATCGTGCGCGAGCGTTTTCCGGCCGCGACGCAGGCCACGATGCTCGGCCATATTTCGGCGAGCATGGCGCTGTCGCCGGTGGTCGCGCCGCTGGCCGGCAGCGCGATTGCCGAGTGGCTCGGCTGGCGCGGCGTGTTCGGCTGGCTGGCGGCGGGCGGGCTGGTCGCGACCGCGATGGTGCTGCGCTACCTGCCCGAGACCCGCGAGCGCGACGCGCGGCCGCCCGCCGGCGCCGGGCTGCTGCGGACCTACGCCGGCCTGCTGCGCGAGCGGCGGTTCCTGCGCTATTCGCTCGCGATCAGCTTTGCTTATTGCACCTACTATCCGTTCATCGCGGAATCGTCGACGCTGTTCCAGCGGCACATCGGCGTGTCCGGGCCGGTCTATGCGGCGATCTTCGGCGTGACCGTGCTCGGCTACCTGATCGGTTCAAGTGCGTTCGCGAGGACCGGTACGCGCCGGACAGCCGATTCGGTCATCGCGGCGGCGGCGGCCGTCAATCTGGTCGGCGCCGCCGTGCTGTGGGTCGGCGGCGCGCTCGCGCCGGCTTCGGTGACGGCGCTCGTCGCGCCGATGTTCGTCGTGATGATCGCGGTCGGGATCGCGATTCCGGCCTGTCAGTTCGCGGTGATGCAGCCGTACACGAAGATCGCCGGCACGGCGTCGGGGCTGTTCTTCTTTATCCAGATGGCGATCACGGCCGCGTGCGGCGGCGTGCTGGCGTGGCTATCGGACGGCACCGTGCATCCGATGATCGTCGTCACGGTCGGCGCGAGCGTCGCGTTCGTCGCGGTGGTGGCCGGTTTCCGCGAGCGGCGCGTGACCGGCGACGCGCGCATCGTGGCGCGCAACCAGCCTGCTGCCGAGCGCTGAGTCGCTGCGGCCGGCATCGCGCGCGGCGGCTTCGCGACACCCGCGCAACCCGTGTTTGCGCGAGGCGTGGAGACGGAAAGGATCATGTAATGTAGCGGGCTGTCGCTGACCTTACCGGAATCCCCATGCGTGTGCTGCTCGTCGAAGACAACCCGAACCTGGCCCAGTCGCTGAACGATGCGCTGAGCGCCGCGCGCTTCGCGGTCGATCACATGGCCGACGGCGAGGCGGCGGACCACGTGCTGCGCACGCAGGATTACGCGCTGGTGATTCTGGACCTCGGGCTGCCGAAACTGGACGGGCTCGAGGTGCTGCGACGACTGCGCGCGCGCCGCAACCCGGTGCCGGTGCTGATCCTCACCGCGCACGGGTCGGTCGAGGACCGCGTGAAGGGGCTCGATCTCGGCGCCGACGACTATCTCGCGAAGCCGTTCGAGCTGACCGAACTCGAGGCGCGCGCCCGCGCGCTGATCCGGCGCAGTCTTGGGCACGAGCATTCGCGCGTCGAGTGCGGGCCGCTTTCGTACGACAGTATCGACCGCAGCTTCCATCTCGCGGGCGAGCCGCTGTCGCTCACGCCGCGCGAGCGCTCGGTGCTCGAGGTGCTGATCCTGCGCAACGGCCGCGCGATCAACAAGGACACGCTGTCGGAGAAGATCTTCGGGCTCGACGAATCGGTCAACGCCGATGCGATCGAGATCTACGTGTACCGGTTGCGCAAGAAGCTGGAGAACACGGGCGTCGCGATCGTCACGCTGCGCGGGTTGGGCTATCTGCTCGAAGCGAAGGCGGAAGGATGACCCGCCCGAACCTGCGCGCGCAGGTCGCGCTGTGGCTGCTGCTGCCGCTGCTGGGCCTGCTCGCGCTCGACTCGTGGCTCACGTACCAGCGTGCGATGAGCGCCGCGCACGTCGCGTTCGACCGCACGCTGTCGTCGTCGCTGAAGTCGATCCGTGAAGGCGTGCGGCTCAACGACGGCGAGATCGAGGTCGACCTGCCGTATCTCGCGCTCGAAATGACTCGAATCG
>NZ_BCPO01000142.1:0-13624 GCF_016586105.1 Burkholderia sp. E168m15 | reverse complement strand
CGACGGCGGCAAGATCTACTACCTGATCCGCGAGGACAACGGCCACACGATCACCGGCTATCCGGACCTGCCGCTGCCGCAGGGCCGCGACGCGGGCGACGGCGCGTTGTTCGTCACGCGGTACTACGACGTCGTGTATCGCGGCGAACAGTTGCGGATGGCCGCACTGCGCATCCCGGTGCACGACGTGCCGACCGCGCAGTCGCGCATCGTGTGGGTGATGGTCGGCGAGACGATCGAGGCGCGCCAGGCGCTCGCGCGCGAGATCCTGATCGGGTCGCTGTTGCAGGAAGGGCTGCTCGTCGTGCTGGCGCTCGGGATCGTGTGGCTCGGCGTCGGCCGCGGGCTGCGGCCGCTGAACCGGCTGTCGGCCACCGTCGCCGCGCGCAGCGAGGACGACACGACGCCGCTCGACACGGGCGCGATGCCGAGCGAACTCGCGCCGCTCGTCGATTCGATCAACCAGTACATCGGCCGCACGCAGCGGATGCAGGTGGCGCGGCGGCGCTTCTTCGCCGATGCGGCCCATCAGTTGAAGACGCCGCTCGCGGCCGTCCAGGCGGGCGTCGAACTCGCGCTGCGGCCGGACGAGCAGCCGCGCGCGAACGTGCATCTGCGGCGCGCGAACGGCGCGGTGCGGCAGGCCGCGAAGATCGTCCAGCAACTGCTGTCGCTGTCGCGGCTCGATTCGGACAGCGGTCATGCGGTCGCGCACAAGCCGGTCGCGCTGCACCGGCTTGCCCGCAGCGTGACGCTCGACTGGTCGCCCGTCGCCCGCGCGCGCGACATCGATCTCGGCTTCGAACACGAAGCCGACGTCGACGTGCTCGGCCAATCCGACTTGCTCGGCGAGATGATCGGCAACCTGATCGACAACGCGATCCGTTATGCGGGCGACCATGCGGTGATCACGGTGCGTATCTCGCGCGACGGCGAACAGGCGCGGCTCGACGTGATCGACAACGGGCCGGGCATTCCGGCCGACGAACGCGACGCGGTGTTCGAGCGCTTCCATCGCGGCAGCAAGACGCAGACGGTCGAAGGCACCGGGCTTGGGCTGTCGATCGTGCGGGAAATCGCGCGCGTGCATCAGGGCAGCGTGACGCTGGCCGATGCGGCCGGCGGCGGCCTCGTCGTGACGATCCGGCTGCCGGCGGCGGCGGCGAGCGACGCGATGCCGCGCGCCGCGTGATCGGACGCGACGAGACGGCGCGTGAAGGGAATGCGGGGCGCTGTCCGGCTCCGGCTCAATCGCCGAAGCCGATCTCCGCTTCGACCGGCTGCCCGACTTCGAGCCACGCGCCCGCGCCTGCGACGACGATCGCGTTGATGCCGAACGTCAGCGCGCCGTCGTAGTTCGGGTTCGCGCGATAGGTCTGCATCGTGTCGGTCGGCTCGTGCGGCCATGCCGGATCGGGTGCGCCGGTGGCCTGGTCGATCGTCGGCATCGGGCAGCGCGTGCACAGCTTCACGAGCCGCAGCCGCACCGGCGTATCGCCGTCGACGTCGAGATGCTCGACGAAATCCTCTTCGTACGCATCGAGATCCGACACGACGATGTTCGGCCGGAAGCGGTTCATCGGAATGGCCGGCGCGCCTTTCGCGGCGAGCCGCGCGTTCAGGTCGTCGAGCGACGACTGGCCGATCACCAGCAGCGGATAGCCGTCCGCGAACTGCGTATGCGTATCGATCTCGCCGGTCCATTTGCGGTTGCAGCCGCGGCGCGCGTCGGGGCCGAAGCGTGCGAGCTTCGTCGGCACGCCGAGGAATTCGGTGAGCCATGCGGCCGTGTCGGCGCCGGTGTCGATCGCGTCGACGGTGTCGCGCCACACGGTCGCGGCGATCTTCGGCGTGGCGGGCGTCGCGTCGCCATCGAGCGGCGTGCGGATTTCCGGCATGCCCGGCGCGTTCAGCACGAGTGCATCGCCGTCGAGCGTCGGGCGGATCAGCGCGAGGCGCGGGTGCGTGCGCTGCGTGAGCATCTGCCCGTGCGGATCGGTGATCAGCCAGTGGCGGTCGTACGCGAGGCCCGTTTCCAGCAGTTGCGCGCGTGTCAGCGCGATGCCGGCGCAGGATTTGATCGGATAGACGAAGAGTTCGGTGATGGCTGGCATGACGCTGGCTGAAGGCGGGCTGATCGAAGCGCGATTGTGCCAGATCGTGCCGCAGCCGTTTGGGCGGCTGCGCGCCGCCCGCGCTCGTCACGCGAGCGGGAAGCCCGTGTCGAAGGTCGTGCGTACGTCGAGCGGCTGGCGCAGCAGCCCGGCCTTCAGGTAGAAGTCGGCCGTGCGTTGCTGCTCGGCGATCACCGGCGCGTCGATCGGCAGCCAGCGCGTGCCGCGGCGCTCGAATTGCAGCTTCGCGGCGGCCGGCGGAATGCCGATGATGCGCGCGAGCGCCGCCGAATACGCGTCGACGTGCCGGTACGACCAGGCCTGCGCGCGCACGACGCGCCGCAGGAAATCGTGCAGCACGTCGCGTTTCGATGCGATCGCCGCGTCGGTCGCCGCCAGATAGCTGAGGCCCGACCACAGCCCGCGGCCGTTGACCAGCACGCGCGCGCGGCCGCTCGTTTCGGCGAGCGCGGTATAGGGCTCCCAGGTTGCCCACGCGTCGATCGAACCGGTGGCGAGCGCCAGCATCGTGTCGGCCGGCGGCAGGAAGCGGAACGACACGGCGTCGGGCGGCAGGCCGGCCGCGTCGAGCGCCTTCAGCGTGACGAAATGGCCGATCGAGCCGCGCGTGGTGCCGATGCGCTTGCCTTTCAGGTCGGCCGCGCCTTTCAGCGCGGCGTCGGGCTGCACGAGCACGGCCGTGCCGTACGGATCGGAACGGTTCGCGCCGATCACCTTGATGCGGGCGCCCGATGCCAGCGCGAAGATCACCGGCGCGTCGCCGATCGGCCCGCAGTCGACGGCGGCCGCGTTCAGCGCTTCGGCGAGCGGTGCGGCGGCAGGAAATTCGGTCCACGCGATGTCGTACGCGAGGCCGTTCAGTTCGCCGGCCGCTTCGAGCAGTGCGCGCAGCCCGCCTTTCTGGTCGCCGGCGCGCAGCAGCGGGCGTGCGCCCGATTGCGCGCGCACGACGGCGGGGGCGGCGGCGATCGTGGCAAGGGCGCTCGCCTGGGCGAGGAAGTGGCGTCGGGTCGGATTCATCGTGAAGTTCGGTTGAGGGAAGGGTTCATGAATTCAATGCGGGAGCCCGGCTTGTACGTCGCGCACTGGTTCCCGATCGACGCGCAGCAGCAGTGCGGTCAGCGCGTCGCCGCGGGTGGCCGGCGTGGACGGCCGGACAGCCGCCGTATCCGAGCGGCACAGCAGGTCGGCGTCCGACCAGCCGGCGCTGCCCGGCAACGCACGCGCGCGCAGCCAGCCGCGTCGATCCGCAAGCAGTTGCGTGCCGCCGAGCGCATCGGGCGCGACGCCGGCAATCGTCGCGAACGCGCGCCACGCATCGACGGTCGTCGCGACGCAGTTCGCACGCGAGCCGGTCGACGATGGCACCGACACCCCGTTTTCGGTGACCAGCAAGGTCTGCCAGCGGGCGTCTTCCTGCGGTGGCGTCGCGCCGGGCGCAAGCGCGACGACGCGCACGCGCTGGCCTTCGCGCCAGCGCTCGAGCGCTTGAGGCGCGGCGTCGCCGCACCGCACGTCGAGGGCCGGCAGCGGGACCGGCACCGGCCACGCGCCTTCTGCCTGCGCGCCGCTGCCGGCAGCCAGCGCTTTCAGGTAGTCGAGCACGGCCCAGGTGTCCTGCGGGCCGAGGGTCGCCGCAAAGCCGGGCATCGTCGGCGCGCCGTGCTCGTCCTGCGTGCCGTGGCGCACGCGCCAGAACAGTTCGCCGTCGAGGCGACGCGCGAGCAGCGCGCCGGCGAAGGTCGGCGGCCAGTGCGCGAGCGTGGCCGCGAGCGGCCCTTCGCCGCGTCCGTCCGTGCCGTGGCAGGCCGCGCAATGTTGCGTGTACAGGTGCGCGCCGCGCATCACGTTCGCTACGGAAAACGGCGCGGGATCGCGCTGAAAGCTGGTCGGCACGGCCGGCGCGAGCCACAGCGACGCGGGTGGCCACGGCGCGAACCACGCGACGGCCAGCGCGGCGATGGCCAGCACGACACGCCACTTGCGCGAAGCCAGCGCGGTGCACGCGAGCACGACGGCCAGCGCCGTCGCGCCACAGGCGAGCGCGAGCTGCCGCGTGAGCCCCGCGTCGATGCGCAGCGTCTCGAGCGCGATGCGATGCGCCCACGGCCACGCGGCCTGTCCGTCGGCGTCGCCGGTCAGGCCGATCGCGTGCAGCCCACGCGCCAACGCGATTTGCGCGCGATACAGCAGTTGCAGGAACGCGATGGCCCAGTCGGCGAACGGCGGCGCGTTCATCGCGCGCGTCCCCGGTGGATCGCGGTCAAACGTCGAACGGCATCCGGCATCTACCAGCTCGCATCGAGCCCGAGATGCCGCAGCGCGTCGTGCCGCAATTCGGCGAGGCGCGGGTCGCCGCGATGGCGCGGGTAGGGCAGGTCGACGCGCAGTTCGGCGACGATCGTTGCCGGGCGCGGCCCGAACACGATCACGCGCTGCGCGAGGAACAGCGCTTCTTCCACGTCGTGCGTGACGAGCAGCGCGGAGAAACCGTCGCGTTGCCACAGCGCGGTCAGCTCGGCCTGCATCGTGAGCCGCGTCAGCGAATCGAGCTTGCCGAGCGGTTCGTCGAGGATCAGCAGGCGCGGATCGTTGACGAGCGCGCGGGCGAGCGCGACGCGCTGCGCCATCCCGCCGGACAACTGATGCGGAAACACGTTCGCGAAGTCCTGCAGCCCGACGCGCGCGAGCGCATCGTCGACGCGATGCTGCGAGGCACGCGCCACGCCGCGTGCTTCGAGGCCGAGCGCGACGTTCGCGCGCACGCGCCGCCACGGGTACAGCGTCGGGTCCTGGAACACGACGATGCGCGACGGATCGGGGCGCTCGATCGGCACGCCATCCTGCGCGATGGTGCCTTGCCGTGCGGCGTCGAGCCCCGCGACGAGGCGCAGCAGCGTCGATTTCCCGCAGCCGCTCGGGCCGAGCAGCGCGACGAATTCGCCGGCCGCGACCGACAGCGACACGTCGTCGAGCACCGGCAGCGCGCCGTCGGGGCCGTCGAACGCATGGCTCACGCGGCGGATGTCGATGCGCGCGCCGCGCGGCGGCGTGACGGCGGGCGCCGCGGCAGTGGCCGCGGACGGTTCGAGTACGGCGGCGCTTACCATTTGACGGTTCCTTTCTGCCAGGCGAGCACACGGTCGCGCACGGCGAACAGCAGCGCGATCAGCCCGGAAAACAGCAGCGCCATCACGATCAGCGCCGCATACATGTTCACGTACGACGCCCAGCCCTGCGCCCAGCTCAAATACCAGCCGAGCCCCGACTTGACGCCCATCATCTCGGCGACGACCAACACGGTGAACGACGCGCTCAGCCCCATGAAGATGCCGACGAACACGTGCGGCAGCGCGGCCGGAATCGCGACGCGCAGCACGAGGAAGCGTGCGTTCGCGCCGAGCGTGCGCGCGACGTCGTAGTACTGCTTGTTCACGCTCGCGACACCGGACCACGTGAGCACGGCAACCGGGAAGCCCGTCGCCAGCGCGATCAGGAACGCGGCGGCCGAATAGCTCGACGGGAAGAAGTAGAACGTGAGCGGCAGCAGCGCGGTGGCCGGCACCGGCCCGAGCACGCGCAGCACCGGATGCACCCAGTAGCCGATCCGGCGCGACCAGCCGATCGACACGCCGACCGCGAAGCCGACCGTGACGCCGTACGCGAAGCCGAGTGCGAGCAGCTTCAGCGTGTTGGCGGCGCTGCCGGCGAGGCGCGGCCAGTCGTCGACGTAGACCTCGATCAGCGCCTGCGGCGGCGCGAAGAACGGCGTCGGCAGCCAGCCGGTTTTGGCGGTGACGATTTCCCACGCGGCGAGCACGAGCGGCAGCGCGACGAGCCACGGGCCGGCCGGCCGTACCCGCGCGAGCCGCGTGCGGGTCGCAGGGACGAGATGGCCGAGCGTCGCGGCGGCGAGCAGCAGCGCGGCGATTGTCCACGCGGCCGTGCCGAACGTGTCGGTGTACGCCCAGTCGCTGAAGCCTACGATCCGGTTCGGCCACAGTTGCGTGAGCGCGCCGAGCGCGGCCCATGCGAATGCGGCGGCGATCCCGGTCGGCCAGATGCGCTCGCGCCGCGCTTGCGCGGCCAGCGTGGCTTCGCACGTCGTGCAGGCTGCGCGCGCGGAACCTGGAGCGTTGGCGGCGGCGCCGGCCGGAGCCGACGCGGTGCGTGCGGCGGAAGCGTGTTCGATCGTCGACATCGCGTTACCCCAGTACGTTCGCATAGACCTGCTGCGCGAAGCGCTGCGGGTCCGTGCTCTTCTTCAGCACGCTGATGCGGCGGAAATCGTCCGCATAGAACGCGATTTCCTGCTGCAGGTCGACGTTGGTCGGGTGATGCGTGTAGGTGAGCGTCGCATACAGCTTGCGCAGATCCTCGGGGCTGATCTTCGGCGAATACTTCGCGAACACCTTGGCGGCTTCGTTCGGGTTGTCGTGCGTGTATTCGGTGGCCTGCACGATCGAGCGCGCGAGCGCGGCGGCCGACGGCCGGTCGTTGCGCACGAGGTCGCCGCGCGCGCCGATCACGCAGCACACCTTGCGCGCGTATTCGCCGGACAGGTTGGTCGCGAGTTCGGTGTACGCGCCGTTGCTGCGCTTTTCGAGCAGATACAGATTCGGGTCGCCGTCGGCGATCGCGTGGATCTCGCCCTTGTCGACCGCGACGCCGAGCAGGTCGGCCGGATACTGCCGCCACGTGATGTCGCGCTCCGGATCGACGCCATTTTTCGCGAGCAGGATCGAGAAGAAGTGCTTGCCGGGCGCGGCGAGATCGCTGACGCCGACCGTCTTGCCCTTCAGCGCCTGCAGCGTCGTGACGCCGGCCGCCTTCGCGCCGAGCAGGCGCACGCAGCCGCCGTGCGAACTGCCGATGATCTTCACGTCGAAGCCGGCTTCGAGCGGCTTCAGCCAGCGGTGGATCATCCCGACCGCCGCATCGGCCTTGCCGGTCGCGATCGATTCGAGCAGTTGATCGGTCGAGCCGCTGTAGTTGATCAGATCGACCTGCAGCCCGTTCTTCTCGAAGAAGCCGCGCTCCTGCGCGACGACGATCGGCGTCAGGCAGAACGCGTTCTGGTTCCACGCGAACGTGAGTTTCTTCAGCGGCGGCGCGGACCACGCCTTGCGGCCGAGCGTGATCGCAGGGACGGCGAGCGCGGCGGCGCCGGCCGCGCGCAGCAGCCGGCGGCGTTGGTCGTCGTGCGTGTCGGCGGGCGCGGGTGCGGTGGTGTGGGTCATTGTGTGGTCTCCGGGGTGGCGCAAGGGCGGCTCAGTCGAGCAGATCGGGTTCGTCGGCGACGACGCGCGCGAACAGGCTGTCGAACGCATGCAGCGCACCGTCGGGGCCGCCGATCTGGCCATGCGTATGACGCGCGGTCGCGTGATCGATCGGTTGCGGCGTGCCGGCCGCTTCGGCCAGCAACTGCGTGTGCGCGGCATTGTCGAGCGCGATGTACCACCACGCGGCGGCCTCGACCGTCGGGCCAGCCGTCAGGATGCCGTGGTTCTTCAGGATCACGCCCTTGTGCGTGGTGCCGTCCGGCTTCGCGAGCGCATCGGCGATCCGCGCGCCTTCGCTGGTGTCGACGACCATCCCCGTGAAATCGTCGAACAGCGCGTGGTCTTCATAGAACACGCACGCGTCCTGCGTGAGCGGATCGAGCGGGCGGCCGAGCGTCGACCAGGCCTTGCCGTAGGTCGAATGCGTGTGCGCGGCGGCGACGACGTGCGGATGGGCTTCGTGGATCGCCGCATGGATCGCGAACGCGGCCTTGTTCAGCGGCCGTTGACCGATCGCGGTTTCGCCGCGCGCGTTGACGAGCAGCAGGTCGGAGACCTTGATCTGCGAGAAATGCACGCCGAGCGGGTTCACCCAGAAATGATCGGGCAGCTCCGGATCGCGCGCGGTGATGTGGCCGGCGAGGCCCGACGCGAAGCCGAAGCGCGCGAACAGGCGGAACGCGGCCGCGAGCCGCTCCTGCCGGTGGCGGCGCTCGGCGGCCACGTCGATGCGCGGCGCGGGCGGGTCGAACCAGAAGTGCTGGCGCGGGGTGTCGGCGAGCACGAGGCCCGATGCGGTACGGTCGGGCGACGAAAGGACGGCGGACATGGTGGCGTAGGGCTCCGTATGGTTCCGTGGGGCTCAGGCGGCGCGGCGGGCCGCGTCGCGTGCGGCGACGGCGCCGCGCACGCGCGGAATCAGTTCGCGGCCGTAGTCGATCGCGTCTTCCAGCGGATCGAAGCCGCGGATCAGGAACGTCGTCACGCCGAGGTCGTAGTAGTCGAGCAGCGCGTCGGCGACCTGTTCGGGCGTGCCGACGAGCGCCGTCGAATTCGAGCGCGCGCCGGTGAGCTTCGCGATCTCGGTCCACAGCCGCTTGTCGACGCGCGAGCCGCGCTCGGCCGCGGCGAGCAGGCGGCGCGCGCCTTCGCTCTGCTGCGGGCCGCCGGCGCCGAGCCCGGCCGCTTCGCGCAGCCGGCGCGTTTCGTCGAGGATGCGGTGCGCACGCGCCCATGCTTCGTCCTCGGTCGCCGCGAGGATCGGGCGGAACGACACGGAGAAGCGCACCTGGCGGCCGTGCTTCGCGGCTTCGGTGCGCACGCGGGTCGTCAGGTCGCGCACCTGGTCGAGCGATTCGCCCCACAGCGCGTAGACGTCCGCGTGCTTGCCGGCCACCGCGAGCGCCGCTTCCGACGCGCCGCCGAAGTAGATCGGCACATGCGGCTGCTGAAACGGCTTCACTTCCGAGAAACCCTGCTTGAACCGGTAGTGCGCGCCGTCGTGATCGAACGGCTGCGGTTCCGTCCAGATCCGCCGCAGGATGCCCAGGTATTCGTCGGTGCGCGCATAACGCGCGTCGTGATCGAGGAAATCGCCGTCGCGCTGCTGCTCGCTGTCCGAGCCGCCGGAGATGAAGTGCACGGCGAGCCGGCCGCGGCTGAACTGGTCGAGCGTCGCGATCTGCCGCGCGGCGAGCGTCGGCGCGGTGAAGCCCGGGCGATGCGCGAGCATGAAGTGGATGCGCTCGGTCGCGGCCGCCGCGAACGCGATCGTCAGCGTCGCCGACGGGCCGGTCGAGTGATGCGGCACGAGAATCCGGTCGAAGCCGGCCGTTTCGTGGGCGCGGGCAAAGTCGCGCACATAGTCGGGATCGACCACGGGGCCGGACGCCGGGTGGATTTCCGACTGTTTCTGGCTCTGGATCATGCCGATGAATTCGACGCTCATCTGGGTCTCCGGTGCAGGGACGTTCCGGCGCACGGCCGGGCGGGAATGGAGCGCAGGTTAACGCCGCGATCATGCGGAATGGAAATAATCAATCCCGATTTGAATATCAGATTTGCATGGTTTGGGGGCGCATGCGTTGCGCATACGCTGTGGGCTCGTGAATGATCGGGCGCGCGCGGGTGCCGCGTTTGCCGCCTTTGTCGTCTTTTCGCCGCCGTGTTCGACCTACCCAGGGAATCCGTTTCGATGTCCGCCAGCCTTGCCGCTTCCTCGCCGTCACCGCAACCTGCGCTGCGCCTTCTGCCTGCCGATGCGGCCGGCACCGCTGACGTTGCAGACGCCGACGAGACGAACGACGCGCGCCTCGCCGCGCTGCTCGAGCGCCTCGCCCCCGAACTCGCCGCCGATGCGGCCCGCAACGACATCGACGGCCGCTTTCCGCACGAGAACTTCGCGCGGCTGCATCGCGCCGGGCTGATCGCGCAGGTCGTGCCGCGCGAGCATGGCGGCGCCGGGGCGACGCTCGCGCAGGCGAGCCGGATCGTCGCGGCCGTCGCCGGGGCCGATCCCGCCACCGCGCTGGTGTTGACGATGACGTATCTGCAGCATCGCGCGCTCGGCCGCGCCGACAACCGCTGGCCGGCGCAGGTGCGGCGCGCGGTGTTCGACAGCGCGGTCGCGCACGGCGCGCTGATCAACGCGCTGCGCGTCGAGCCCGCGCTCGGTTCGCCGTCGCGCGGCGGGCTGCCGGCGACCATTGCGCGCCGCGACGGCGACGGCTGGCGGCTGTCGGGCCACAAGCTCTACAGCACCGGCATTCCGGCGCTGCGCTGGCTGGCCGTGTGGGCGCGCACCGACGAACCGGCGCCGCGCGTCGGCGTGTTTCTCGTGCCGCGCGAGCGCGCGACCGACGGCGAGCGCATCCGCGTGATCGAAAGCTGGAATCATCTTGGCCTGCGCGCATCGGGCAGCCATGAAGTCGTGTTCGACGAGGTGCCGCTGCCGGCCGAATATGCGGTCGACGTGCGCGCGCCGGACGCATGGGCCGTGTCGGCCGCCACCCATGCGGATGCCGACGCGCAGGCCGATCAGCAGGCGTGGATGGTCGCGCTGCTCGGCAGCCTGTACGACGCGGTGGCGCGCGCATCGCGCGACTGGCTGGTCGAATTCGCGACGACGCGTGCGCCGAGCGGGCTCGGCGCGCCGCTCGCGACGCTGCCGCGCGTGCAGGAGGCGGTCGGCGAAATCGAGGGCTGGCTGCACACGAACCGGGTGCTGCTCGACGATCACATCGCGCGCACCGACGCCGGCAATGCGCCGTCGGTGACGACCAGCGGTCTCGTCAAGCGCACCGTGACCGAGCAGGCGATCCGGACGGTCGAGCAGGCGCTGAAACTGTCGGGCAATCACGGGTTGAGCCGCACCAATCCGCTGGAGCGCCACTATCGCGACGTGCTGTGCAGCCGCGTGCATACGCCGCAGGACGATGCGATCGCGGTGGCGGCGGGGCGGGCGGCGCTCGATGCGGCGCCGCGCGGGCAGACGCACGCGGCGGCGGACGCAGCGTCACGCAACGGGGGCGAACGCGGTCGACATGATGCGTGAGCCGGGCCGGGTTGCCGGGCACGGCAACGGCGTGGCGCGCCGCGCGGCCGTCGTGGCCACGACGGCCGCCACAGTCAGGTCAAGCGGCCTTGTCGTGCGATCGCTCGGGCAGCGCGAACGCGGCGCGCGCATGCGCGGCGATGGCCGCGAGCGGCGCGTCGAAACGGGCCGCATCGTGCCGGCGCAGCAGCCACAGATCGATCTGCGGCTTGAAATCGGCGAGTGGCACGATGTCGAGCGCGTCGCGCAGCGGGCTGCCTTCGACGAGCGGCAGCGGCATCAGCCCGAGGCCGAACCCGTTCGCGACGCTCTGCAGTTGCAGGTCGCGGCCGTACGCGTCGAGCGTGACCGGCATCGGCAGACCCTGGGCGTCGAGCGCGCGCCGCAGGCCCGCACGAAAACCGCAGCCGTCCGGATTGAGCACCCAGCCGCGCGCATGGCAATCGGCGAGCCGGTAGCTGCGGCGCGGCCAGTCGCCCTTGCGGCCGACCGCGACGAGCCGCGTGTCCAGCAGCCGAACGCCTTCGACCTGCGCCGGCAGCACCATTTCGCGGGCAAGGAAGACGAGCGCCGCATCGAGTTCGCGGCGGGCGATGCGTTCGACGAGCAGGCCGCCCCATGCAGTCGTGACCTGCGTCGCGAGCGCGGGCCATTGCGCGGCGAGATCGCCGATGAGCGCCGGCAGCATCAGCTCGCCGAGCCCCTGCGTGACCCCGATCCGGAATTCGCCGGCCGGCGGCTGCTGGCCGGCCGTCAGTTCGCGCAGCGCGTCGACCTCGCGCAGGATCGCGCGACACTGTTCGAACACCTGCCGGCCGATGTCGGTCGGGCGCGGCGGCTTCGTGTTGCGGTCGAGCAGCGTCACGCCGAGCGCTTCCTCGAGATTCTGGACGCGCCGCGTGATCGCGGGCTGCGTCATCCCGAGCTCGGCCGCGGCCTGGCTCAGGGTCTGGCAGCGGACGACCGCTGCAAAAGCGTCGATATCGCTAATTTTCATGTTTGTTCTGCATGGTCTTTCAGGTGCATCATGACGATCCATTATATTCGGCATCATATTCGAGGAGACGGCCGATGAGTACGCTTTCGTTGCAACAGACGCCGCTGCGCCCGTTCGTCGAGGGTCTGGATGCGCTGCTCGCGTCCGGCGCGAACGAGGCGCGCATTCTCGACGAGGGCGGCGCGCTGCTCGCCGCGCTCGTCGAACACGACGACTGGTTGCCCGACGCGTTCGCGCAGCCCGATCCCGAGCGCTACCGGCAGTACCTGCTGCATCTCGACCCGGACGAACGCTTCTCGATCGTCAGTTTCGTGTGGGGGCCCGGCCAGGCGACGCCGATCCACGACCACACGGTGTGGGGGCTGATCGGGATGCTGCGCGGCGGCGAGTTCTCGCAGCCGTACCGGTTCGACGCGGCCGGCAAGCC
This sequence comes from Burkholderia sp. E168m15, assembly GCF_016586105.1. Classification (NCBI taxonomy): domain Bacteria; kingdom Pseudomonadati; phylum Pseudomonadota; class Betaproteobacteria; order Burkholderiales; family Burkholderiaceae; genus Burkholderia; species Burkholderia sp. E168m15. The sequence goes on along the minus strand of NZ_BCPO01000142.1, from coordinate 1,230 downwards.
GGTGCCTGCCGGCGACGCCGTGCGGCTGCGGCCGGGCGAGGTCGAGGCCGTGTCGCCGCGCATCGGCGACGTGCATCGCGTGACCAACGCGTTCGCCGACCAGGTATCGATCAGCATCCACGTGTACGGCGCGAACATCGGCAAGGTCGAGCGCGCGGTGTACCTGGACGACGGGACCGTGAAGCCGTTCGTGTCGGGCTATTCGAATGCCTGACGCACGGCCCGCTGGCGTGACCCGTTGCGGGCGCGCGCCGGCAGGGCCACGCTCGATCCGTTCCGCTTCATTCACCGACTTCAACGCATTCAACATAGAGACATCGTGACGCAATCCGCCGATTCCATTTCCCGCTTTCCCGTCGCGTCGTACGAGGATGTACGCGCGCGCCTGCTGGCCCGCGACGAGATCGCGCTGATCGACGTACGCGAGGAAGATCCGTACGCACAGGGCCACCCGCTGTGGGCGGCCAACTTTCCGTTGTCGAAGCTCGAACTCGACGCATGGACGCGGATTCCGCGCCGCGACACGCCGATCGTCGTGTTCGGGGAAGCGGGCGGCGAGGATCTCGCGCCGCGCGCGGCCGCGACGCTCGCGCGGCTCGGCTACACCGACGTGCGGCTGCTCGACGGCGGCCTCGCGGGCTGGGTCGCGGCGGGCGGCGAACTGTTCATCGACGTGAACGTGCCGAGCAAGTCGTTCGGCGAATGGGTCGAGGCGGAGCGCCATACGCCGTCGCTGTCCGCGCAGGAGGTCCAGGCGCTGATCGATGCGAAAGCCGATGTCGTGATCGTCGACGCGCGCCGCTTCGACGAGTACCAGACGATGAACATCCCGACGTCGACCAGCGTGCCGGGCGCGGAACTCGTGCTGCGCGTGCGCGCGCTTGCACCCGATCCGCGCACGCAGGTGATCGTCAACTGCGCGGGCCGCACGCGCAGCATCATCGGCACGCAATCGCTCGTCAACGCGGGGCTGCCGAATCCGGTCGCCGCGCTGCGCAACGGCACGATCGGCTGGACGCTGGCCGGCCAGACGCTCGAGCGCGGTGCGGCGCGCCGCTTTCCGGACGAGATCGACGCGACGCAGCGCGCCGAAGCCCGTCAGGCTGCCCGCGCGGTGGCCGAGCGCGCGGGCGTGCCGCGCATCGCGCTCGAGGACGTCGCCACGCTCGACGAACCGGGCCGCACGCTGTACCGCTTCGACGTGCGCACGCCCGAGGAATACGAAGCCGG
>NZ_BCPO01000141.1:0-29017 GCF_016586105.1 Burkholderia sp. E168m15 | reverse complement strand
GCACGCCGGGCGGCCAGCTCGTGCAGGAGACCGACCATCACGCGGCCGTGCGCGGCGCGCGGATCGTGCTGGCCGACGACGACGGCGTGCGCGCGGACATGACCGCCTCGTGGCTTGCCCAGATGGGCTGGGACGTGCGCGTGGTCGAGCCGGCGGGCACCGCGGCATTCTCCGAGCGCGGCCAGCCGCCGCGCGACGTGCCGGCAACGCCGCCCGCCGCCGACGTGTCGCCCGCGACGCTCGCCGGCTGGCTGAAGGAGGCCGCGCCCGGCGAGCTCGCGATCGTCGACGTGACGGCCAGCGCGAACTACGTGAAGCGGCATATTCCCGGCGCGTGGTTTGCCGTGCGCGCGCAGTTGCGCGACGCGCTGGCGACGATTCCGCCCGCGAAGCGCTACGTGTTCACGTGCGGATCGAGCCTGCTGGCGCGGTTCGCGGCGGATGACGCGCGTGCGCTGCTGCCGGCATCGGCCGAGATCCGGGTGCTGACCGGCGGCACGGCCGCGTGGATCGAGGCCGGGCTGCCGCTGGAGAGCGGCGAGACGCATCTGGCGTCGCCGCGCGTCGATCGCTACCGGCGTCCGTACGAAGGCACCGACAACGCGGCCGCCGCGATGCAGGCGTATCTCGACTGGGAATACGGGCTGGTCGACCAGTTGAAGCGGGACGGCACGCACCACTTCAACGTGATCTGAGCGATGCGGGCAACCGGGTGCGGCGCGTCGTGCGCGGCGCCCGGTCACGAAGCGGATCGGCGCTTCGTATCAGCGCTTGAACGTATCGACGGCCGTGCGGCCGACGGCCGGATCGTCGGTGAAGAAGCCGTCGATCCCCGCGCGCAGGTATGCCTGGATCTCGCGCACCGACCCGGCCGTGTTGCGCGTGGCCGGCGTGCCGCCGTCCTTCAGCGACGCGGGCAGGAAGTTGTTCTCCGGGCGGAACGTGTACGGATGCACGACGAGACCGGCCTCGTGCGCGTAGCGCACGTACGGCGTCGGCTGCTGCAGCGTGCCGTCCGCGGCGACCGCGATGATCGACGTCTTGTACGGCCCGACGCCGTTCGCATAGGTCGCGATCTCGCGCATGCCGTCGCGCGTCGACAGGTCGCCGTAGGTGCGCGTGTCGTTCGCCTTCACGAAGTCGTACGGGCGCTGCTGCGCTTCGTCCATCAACTGCACGAGCTTCCAGTTCGGCTGGCTCGACTTGATCCGGTTGCGGATCGTCTTCAGGTTCGCGACTTCGAACGACTGGATGTAGACGGTCGCGGTGCGCGACGTGTACGCATCCTTCAGCAGCGCGTCGACGAGGCGATCCTCGAGCGGCAGGCCGATCGACTGGAAGTAGGTCGGATGCTTGGTTTCCGGGTACAGGTGGATCGTGCGGCCGGTCTGCGCGGACATCTGCTTCGCGAGCGCGACGATCTCGTCGAACGTCGGAATCTCGAACTGGTCGTTGTACGCGGTATTGGCGGGGCGTACCTGCGGGATGCGCTCACGCGCCCGCAGCGTCTTCAGCTCGGCGAGCGTGAAATCCTCGGTGAACCAGCCCGTCAACTGCGTGCCGTCGATCGTCTTGGTCGCCTTGCGGCTCGCGAACTGCGGCAGCGCGGACACGTTCGTCGTGCCCGAGATCTCGTTTTCGTGGCGCGCGACCAGCACGCCGTCGCGGGTCGACACGAGGTCGGGCTCGATCACGTCCGCGCCGTCCTCGATCGCCTTGCGGTACGACGCGAGCGTGTGTTCGGGGCGCAGCGCGCTCGCGCCGCGATGGCCGACCACCTGGACCTTCGCGGAAATTGGCTGCGTGGGATCGCGCGTCAGATCGTCGCCACCGCCGCACGCGGCGAGCAGGAACGCGGCGGCACAGGCGAACGGGGCGTAGCGCAGGGAGGTCGGGCGCTTGAGGAGCATGTCGATGAACCTTCGAAAACGGAGTCGGAAAGGAGGCGGAAAGGAGCTCGCGCCGGCGGCCCGGCGGGGAGCCCGGGCTGAACGGAGTCGAACGGTGCGCGATCGTCGCATCGAATAATTACATATGTATTACTTCGACCTTTCCGTTTTGCTTTGAAGGCGCGACGTGCAGGGCAGCGCGAGTGACGGCGGGCTGCTGCGCACCGCATTCCGGCCGTCGCAACGAGTTCGTGCGCCGGATGCACTAAACTTGCGGGAATTTTGCATCGCCGCAGCGGGGCCGAGGCCCGCCTGGCGCGACGATGCGGCGACTCGCGGGCCGGCGCGGGCGCCCGGCGCCCGTGTGCGTCCGGGGCCCGCGCCGACCGATTTTTCCCGACCCATGACGACCCATACCGATCCCGCCTATCTGCTCGGCGAACTGCTGAAGAACGTTTCCCGCTCCTTCTACCTGACGCTGCGCGTGCTGCCCGACGGCATGCGCGACCCGGTCGGCCTCGCGTATCTGCTCGCGCGCGCGGCCGACACGATCGCCGACACGGCGCTCGTCGCGCCTGATCGCCGCGCGGCGCTGCTGACCGACCTGCGCGACGACATCGAACGGCTCGGCGATGGCGCGGCGCTGTCGCGTTCGCTCGAGGACGTGACGCGGATGCAGACCGATTCGCACGAACACCTGCTGCTCGGTTCGATGGAGCCGATGCTCGCGCTGCTGCGCGCGCAGCCGGAGGCCGATCGCGCGTCGATCCGCAAGGTCGTCGCGACGCTCACCGCGGGGATGGAGTTCGACCTGCGCACGTTTCCGCACGAGCAGTCGGGGCAGGTCGCATCGCTGCCGACGCGCGACGTGCTCGACCGCTACACGTACCTGGTCGCCGGCTGCGTCGGCGAGTTCTGGACCGACATGACGGGCGCGCACACGCGTGCCGCGCGCGGCTGGGATCTGTCGGACATGCGCGAGAAGGGAATCCGTTTCGGCAAGGCGCTGCAGATGACCAACATCCTGCGCGACTGCGCGAAGGATCTGCGCATCGGCCGCTGCTACCTGCCCGACGACGTGCTGGGCGCACACGGGCTCGTGGTGGCCGACCTGATGCAGCCAGAAGCATCGGAACGTGCGCGCGGCGTGCTGGTCGACCTGCTGCGCGTCGCGCTCGACCAGTATCGCGACGCCTACCTGTATACGCTCGCGATTCCGCGTCGTTTCGTGCGGCTGCGGCTCGCCTGCCTGTGGCCGATCATGATCGGCCTCGAAACGCTCGAACTGCTGGCCGGCCACGCGGCGTGGCTCGACCCGGCGAAGCCGGCCAAGGTGCCGAGAAAGCGCGTCTACCGGATCATGGCGGCGTCGCTCGCGCTGGTCGGCTCGAACACGGCGGTCCGTTCGCGTCTGACCGCGCTCGCCGATGCGGTGACCGCGCGGCTCGCGCGCCCCGCGACGCAGCTCTGAAGATCGCCGGCGCGGCAGGCGCCGGCATCGCCTCCCGGCCCGCGTTCGTCGGGCCGTTCCCGTCTGGTCTCCGGCACGTCGACTAAAAACGTTTTCATGATTTCGTGTCTCGAAATGTGGGTGTCACGAACGTGGGCGATCCTGCGCGGCGGCGTGAATCGCGGCGTCAGCTTCGATCGCGCATTTGTAAGACCTTTTGGTGCCGAAGGCGTCTGACGACATTGGACGGTCGTGGTGCGCCCGTAAAAATGTAAAGCTAGGGTTTTCACCGGCAAATGCCGGAAACGCCCGCTGCACAAGCGTTTCGGGCTGTCATGTAACCGTTTGGTGAACCCGCGCGTTGCGTCGATCATACGATGACCGACTGCACATGTTGGGAAACAATTGGTAATCCGTCAGAATCGCGTCGGCATGTACTCGCACATGTGTCGGTCATAAAACCACACCAGAAAAGAAACATTCTTTGAGGACGGAGAATCAATGAAAAAGCGCGTCGCTTTCGCCATGACGGCAGTCGGTCTCGCAGCCGCTACCGCCGCCCACGCCCAGAGCAGCGTGACCCTCTACGGTATCGTCGACAACGGTATCGCTTGGCAGAACAACTCGTCGGCAGTCGGCGCAACCTCGGGTGGTCACTCGAAGGTGCAGATGTCCACCGGCGTGTGGGCAGGCAGCCGCTTCGGCCTGAAAGGCAGCGAAGATCTCGGCGGCGGCACGAAGGCGATTTTCCAGTTGGAAGCCGGCGTCAACACGGCTAACGGCTCGTCGCAGTGGACCAACGGCATCTTCACGCGTCAGGCATGGGTTGGCCTGACCAACGCCACGTACGGTACGCTGACGGCCGGCCGCCAGTACACCGCGTACTACACGCTGCTGTCGCCGTACAGCCCGACGACCTGGCTGACCGGCTACTACGGCGCGCACCCGGGCGATATCGATTCGCTGGATACCAGCTACCGCGCGAACAACTCGCTCGTCTACATGTCGCCGAAGTTCTACGGCTTCACGGTCGGCGGTTCGTACTCGTTCGGCGGCGTCGCAGGCGCGACGAACCGCGGCTCGACGTGGAGCGCGGCGATCCAGTACCTGAACGGCCCGGCAGGCATCGCGGTCGGCTATCAGAAGGTCAACAACTCGACGCTCGGCGGCGGCGTGTGGGGCGCGAACTCGACGGTCCAGAACGGCCTGACGGCAGCGGGCGACGGCAACCAGCCGGCAGTCTCGTCGATCAACAACGGCTACGCGACCGCGCAATCGCAGCAGCGTATCGCCGTGACGGCGGGCTACCAGTTCACGCCGGCATGGGATATTTCGGCGTCGTACTCGAACGTCCAGTACACGCCGGGCACGGGTTCGTTCTTCCGGAACAAGGCAATCTTCAACACGGCTGGCGCCGTGCTGCACTGGAAGGCAGCTGCTCAGTGGGACTTCGCGGCAGGCTACTCGTACACGGCCGCAACGCAGTCGAACGGCATCACGAGCTCGGCCAAGTACCACCAGGTCACGCTGTCGCAGTACTACAGCCTGTCGAAGCGCACGGGCCTGTACGCGGTTGAGGCTTACCAGCACGCAAGCGGCAACACGCTGAACGGCCGCGGCAACGCAATCATCTCGGCGACCACGTCGATCGGTGACGGCGTGGGCGCAGGTTCGAAGCAGAACCAGATCGGCGTCGGCGTCGGCATGATCCACCGCTTCTAAATGTCGCGCGGCGCGCGAGCGCCGCTCACGGCATGCGGTATGAAAACCGGCCTTCGGGCCGGTTTTTTCGTTTACGTCGCGAGTCGATGCGCGATCCATCGCGTCGGATCACTGATCGATCGGCGACTTCAGCGGCTGATGCTCGCCCGTCAGCCCGAACACGACGAGTTGCGCGGGCTCGGTCGCGCTCGCGTTGCGCGACACCTGATGGCGCGAGCCGGGCGGTTCGTACCAGCCTTCGCCGGCGCGATAGCGGCGCAGCGGGCCGCCGTTCACCTGCGACAGCACTTCGCCTTTCGACACGACGGCGAACACCGAGCCGAGGTGCTTGTGCGCTTCGGACGCCTGACCGGGCGCATAGTCGACCGTCGCGACGACCACCAGTTTGCCGGGCGCCTCGGGCACGGCTTGCTGCATGATCGCGTGCACGCTGTCGCCGGCGTCGTGCGCGTGAGCGCCGGCCGGCAGTGCGGCGGCCAGCATGAGCCCGGCGCACAGCGCGACGCGAGGGAGCGGGGAACGGATCATCGTCGCCGCCTCACTCGGGCATCTTGCGGAACGCGATCGCGAAGCGGTTCCACGAGTTGATCGTCGCGATCAGCATCGACAGGTCGAACAGCTCCTCGTCGGTGAAATGCGGCTTCACGGCTTCCCAGACGGCGTCGGGCACGTGGTTGCTGGCCACCAGCGTCAGTGCCTCGGTCCATTCCAGCGCCGCGCGTTCGCGCTCGGTGAAGAACGGCGTTTCGCGCCACGTGACGACGGTCGCGAGACGGCGGTCGGTTTCGCCGCCCTTGCGCGCGTCGGTCGTGTGCATGTCGACGCAGAACGCGCAGCCGTTGATCTGCGACGCGCGCAGGCGGACGAGTTCGGCGAGCGGCTTCTCGATCGAGCTCTTCGCGAGGAATTCCTCGGCGTTGCGCATCACCTTGATCGCATTCGGGCTGGCGGCATAGAAGTTCAGGCGCGGTTGCATGGCAGGTCCTTTTCGGTTGGGTAGCGCCGGGGTGGCGCGACAGGACCTACTTTACGAGTCGCACTGGCCTGCTTGAATAGCCAATTTAACGGAAATTCAGGTAACCAGTGACGGCCCGTCCGCGATGCCGGCATCCAGCAATCCCGCCAGCTTCGCGAGCGCCGTGTCGATGCGCAGCGCGTCGATCCCGCCATAGCCGAACAGCAGCCCCGGGCGCACCGGCACGCCCACGTGGAACGCCGAGATCCCGTACAGGCCGATGTCCTGCGCCCGCGCCGCGCGGACCAGCGCCGCTTCGTCGAGCCCCGGCTTCAGGCGCGCGGCGAGATGGATGCCGGCGGTCGGCACGATCGCGTCGAACCACGGCGCGAGTGCGCCGCGCAGGTGCGCGATCAGCATCTTGCGGCGCGCGTCGTAGTGCTTCTGCACGCGTTTCAGGTGCCGCGCGAAATCGCCTTCGTGCATGAAGCGGGCGAGCGCCGCCTGCGTGAGCGCGCAGGTGTGCCAGTCGACGATCTGCTTCGCCTTGGCCAGCGCGCCGCGCAGCGCGCGCGGCGGAATCGCGTAGCCGATCCGCAGTTCGGGAAAGATCGTCTTCGAGAACGTGCCGACGTACGCGACGAGGCCCGTGCGGTCGAGGCTCTTCAGCGATTCGACCGGCCGGCCCTCGAAGCGGAATTCGCCGTCGTAATCGTCCTCGATGATCACCGCGCGGCGGCGCTGCGCCCATTCGAGCAGCGCGACGCGGCGCTCGAGCGTCATCGGCATGCCGAGCGGGAACTGATGCGACGGCGTCACGTAGACGAGCCGCGCGTCGTCCGGCAACCGTTCCGTGACGAGTCCCTGCGCGTCGACCGGCACGCCGATCACCGTCGCGCCGAGCGACGCGAACGCGGCGCGCGCGGGCGGATAGCCGGGGTCCTCGACCGCGACGACGTCGCCCGGCCGCACGACGACGCGCGCGAGCAGGTCGAGCGCCTGCTGCGCGCCTTGCGTGACGAGCACGTCGTCCCAGCTGCAGGCGACCGCGCGGCTGAATCCCGCGTAGCGCGCGATCGCGCCGCGCAACTGCGGATCGCCGGCCGGATCGTGGTACTGGCCGGGGCCGCGCGCCTGCTGGCGCAGCGCGTGATGCAGGCAGCGCCGCCATGCGTCGAACGGGAACAGCGTCTTGTCGGTCACGCCCCCGCGAAAGTCGAAGCCGGGCGAATCCTGCGGCGCGGGCATCGCGAGCGCGTCGGGCAGGTCGTTCCACAGCGCGCGCGCATCGACCGCATCGATGCGCGGCCGCTCGTCGACGATCGACGGCGCCGACGTCACCGCGGCGTGCGGCACGCGCGCGAGGCCATCGGCGACGAACGTGCCGTCGCCGGCGCGCGTAGTCAGGTAACCCTCGGCCACCAGGCGCTCGAATGCGTCGAGCGTCGTCTTGCGCGACACGCCGAGTTGTTTCGCGAGATCGCGCGTCGACGGCAGCCGCGCGCCGCCTTCGAGACGCCCGTCGACGATCGCGGTGCGCAGTTGCCGGAAGATTTGCCCCGTCAGGTCGTGACGGCCTTCGATGCGGATCGCGATGTCCATCGCAGTGGTTACCTCGATTCGTGTGATTTCACCTCGATCAGCATACCGGAACTCGACCGCGCCGGCGGCGGTTCCGGGCTCGCAGCCGCACCGGCCCTCGCGCGATTGGACCGCCGTGCGCTGCTGCCTTACGATCCACCACAAACCTCACCGCGGAGCGACCTCATGCTGTCCGAAGACGAACTGGCGCTGCTCGACGCGATCCGCGCCACCGGCAGCCTGTCGCGTGCCGCCGCGCGGCTCGGCAAGGCGCCGTCGACGGTGTCGCATGCGGCGCGCCAGCTCGAAACCCGGTTCGACGCGCTGCTGTTCGACCGGCGCGGCTACCGGCTGCAGCTCACGCCGGCCGGACAATTGCTGACCGACGAGGCGGCGCGGCTGGCGCTCGACGTCGCCCGGCTGACGCAGCGCGTGCGGCAGGTCGCGAGCGGCTGGGAGGACCGGCTGTGGATCGTCAGCGACGAGGTGCTGGAGTTCGATACGCTCCTGCCGGTCGTCCGCGCGTTCGATGCGCTCGATTCCGGCGTGTCGCTGCGTTTCACGCACGAGGTGCTTGGCGGGACCTGGGAAGCGTTGCGCGACGGCCGCGCGGATCTGGTCGTCGGCGCGACCAACGAGCCGCCGGCGATGCCGGGCCTCAAGTGGTTCGAACTCGGCGCGATGGAGTGGGTGTTCGCGGTGTCGCCGCGCCATCCGCTGGCGGCCGCGAGCGGGGTGCTGACGCGCGACGCGATCGGTGCGCACCGCTCGGTCGTCGTCGCCGATTCGTCACGGCGGGCGGCCGGCCGCGCGTATGGCCTGCTCGGCGGGCAGGCGGTGCTCGCGGTGCCGTCGATGCGCGCGAAGATCCTCGCGCAGCGCGATGCGCTCGGCGTCGGCTGGGTGCCGCGCCGGCGCGTCGCGTCGCTGCTCGCGCGCGGCGAACTGGTCGAGAAGCCGACGGCCGATCCGCGCGAGCCGAATCTGCTGTACGTCGCGTGGCACGGCGATCGTGACGGCCGCGCGCTGCAATGGTGGCTGGAGCAACTGCGCGAGCCGCGGCTCGCGCAGCGGCTGCTCGACGGGATCGATGTGATCGGCTGAGCGCGCTCGCTCAAACATGTTCGACGTTTTCGAACATGTCCGTCGTGCCCGTCGCACGGCAAGGCCGCGCGCCGCGCGCATCCTGTGTTCACGGTCAACTCACCGGTTCACAGGAGAACATCATGCAACGCTTCGAAGGAAAGACGGTCCTCGTCACGGGCGGCAACAGCGGCATCGGCCTGGCGGCCGCCCGCGCATTCGCGGTCGAAGGCGCGCGAGTCGTCATCACCGGGCGCGACGCCGACACGCTGGAAGCCGCCCGTCAAACGCTCGGCGAAGGCGCGCTGGCGATTCGCAACGAAGCCGGCAGCGTCGCATCGGCCCGCGCGCTGGCCGACGCGCTCGCCGCCGCCGGCGTGCGGCTCGACGCCGTATTCGTCAACGCGGGCGTCGCGAAACTCGCGCCGTTCGCCGACAGCGACGAAGCGATGTGGGATCTCGTGTTCAACACCAACGTGAAGGGCGCGTATTTCCAGATCCAGTCGCTCGTGCCGCTGCTGAACCGCGGCGCATCGATCGTGATCAACGGCTCGATCAACGCGCATATCGGGATGCCCGGCTCGTCGGTGTACGCGGCGAGCAAGGCGGCCGTCAATTCGTTCGCGAAGACGCTGTCGACGGAACTGCTGCCGCATGGCGTGCGCGTGAATGTGGTGAGCCCGGGGCCCGTGCAGACGCCGCTGTACGGCAAGCTCGGGCTCGACGCGGCGACGCTCGACGCGACGGCCGACAAGATCAAGGGCCTCGTGCCGATCGGCCGGTTCGGCACGCCGGACGAAATCGCGTCGACGGTGCTGCACCTGAGCGCGCCGGAATCCGCGTTCATCGTCGGCGCGGAAATCATCGCGTCGGGCGGGATGGGATTGCTCTAAGGGGGCGACGCGGGCGGGGCCCGTAACCGGCGATGCGATGCCGGGCGAGCGGGCCCCGTCACCTGCACCTATCGTGGCGCACAAGCACCGCGCGTGTCGTCGCCGGTTTTCAACTGCGTCACCGTCAACCCTGCGAACGTCGCGCGGCCTTGCTCGGCGAACACGGCCACGCGATCCGCGTCGAGCGGCGGAAAGATCAGGTCCGTCAGCGCGACGCGACCGCCGTTCGCGAACACTTCGACCGAGCCGCGATCGACGACGATTTCGAGCCGCAGTTGCCCGTGTTCGAGCGGCAGATCGACGATGTGCTCGCGGCTGAACGTGCTGGCGAAATTCGCTTCGCCGGATTGCGAGCGGTCGAGCGTCAGCGTGCGCTTCGCCGTGTCGTACACGATCCGGGTGCCGATCGAGCCGTCGGTCGAGCGCCGGACGATCAGGCCCGCGCGCGCGGCACGCTGCGGCGAGATCGTCACCGTGATGCGCTGGACGACGCCGCGCGTCGCGGCCGACAGCGCGCGGGTGGCGGAGTCGACCGTCAGGTCGCCTTCATGCACGGCGGGCCGGCCGTCGGCCCACGCGTCGAAGGCGGCGGCCGGCACGACGATGAGGGTCGGCTCGCCGTCGATCGTCTTCAGCGCCAGTTCGCGCGGCAGCGTGGTCGCGCCACGCCATGGGGTGGTCGGCACCTTGGCCGCGTAATCCCAGTTGCTCATCCATGCGATCGCGACCGGCCGGGCGCCCGGTGCGCCGGAGAACGTGCCGGCCGCGTAAAAATCGGCGCCGTGGTCGACCCAGTGGAATTGCGCGGGGTCCGAACCGGCGGGTGCGACGCGGTCGGGCACGAACGTGCGGCCGTCGAAGTTGCCGACGAAGTACATCGCGCCGGAACCGCCCGCGATCGACCACGGATTCACGTTGACGATCATCACCCACTTGATGCGGCGGGGATCGCCGTCGAGCGGCAACGGTATGAGGTCCGGCATTTCCCACAGCGCGCCCGCATGCGGCACGTCCGGCAGCGTGAAGTCGCTCAGGAACGACCAGTGGATCAGGTCGTCGGAGCGATAGAGCTTCACGACGTGCGCGTCGGCAACGACCGTCGTCATCAACCAGTAGCCGCCCGCCGCGTACCACGACACTTTCGGATCACGAAATTCCTTCGATTCCGGATCGAGCGTCAGCACCGGGTTGTGCGCATATGGCTGCCAGGTCGTGCCCTGATCGAGGCTGTACGCGAGCGACTGCGCCTGGATGCCGGGCGCGTGACCCGAGCCGGGCTTGTAGACGCTCGTATAAAGCGCGACGAGCGGCGTGTGGCCCGGCGTGCCGAGGCCGGACGTGTTCAGGGTGTCGGCGACGATCGAGCCCGAGAAGATTTCCTCGGTGGCGTTCGCGCGCATCGCGACCGGCTGCTCGCGCCAGTGAACGAGATCGGTGCTGGTCGCGTGCCCCCACGACATGTTGCCCCAGTCGTTGCCGAGCGGGTTGTACTGATAGAACAGGTGATAGCGGCCGTTCGCGTAGACGAGCCCGTTCGGGTCGTTCATCCAGTTGCGTTGCGGCGTGTAGTGGAGGGCGGGCCGCCATTGCGGCGTGCCGTTGTCGGGCGGCGCGTGGCACGGAGCGGCCACGGCCTGCGTGCAGGCCACGCAGGCGAACAGCAGCCGGACGAGCCGGACGAAAAAGCGGAAAGACGTCGAATTCATGCGGGACCAGGCGCTTCGTCGGGCGAAGCGGGAAAGGGCGCAGGCCGTTTGCAACGACGGCCTGCGCAACGGTCAAAGGAAAAGTCGAAAGAAAAAGAGGAGGCGCACACGCGACACGCGCGATACGCACCTCCTGAACCTCGTGCCTTTATCGACGATGGTTATTCGGGGTTTCCTAGTTGCCCTGGCCGTTGCCGTCGTTGTGGCCGGCCCCCGTCGCCGGCAGGTTCGCCGGGATGTCGCCGTAGCCGCCGAGGCCGCCGCGTCCATACGTGCGGTCGACCGCGGTCGACGTGCCGTTGATGTTCACCTTCACCGTGGGCGCGAGCGTGCCGCCGCGGCGCGGGCCGATCGCATCGATGAACGACTCGACGAGCCCGCCCGGCATCACGTAGTGCGAATACGACTGGAATTCGCGCGGATTCTGGTTCGGGTCCTGCGAGTACGGCGCGCCGGCCGGTGCGGAGAAGTCGGTCGGGTTGCCGAGCACGAGGCCGCTGCCGCCGTTCAGCGGCAGGAAGTCGCTGCGGATGCCGTTGCCGACGAAGCCGTACACGCCGTCCGGGCCGTCGACGCCGGCCGCCATCGTCGTGCGGTGGCTGATCGTGAACAGGTAGTACTTGCCGTCCTTCAGGTAGATCTGCGGGCGCTCGGTCTGGTCGTCGACGCAGTTCGCCGACAGGATCGGCGGCAGGAACTTCCACGCGGTCAGTTGCGGGTTCGTCGCGACCGCCAGGCCGACGTTGGCCTTTTGATACACTGCGCCCGAATTCATCACCGCGTTGAGATCTTCGCGGTTCGGATCGTTCGGCGCGTAGCCGAGATCGGCCTCGGTGCAGGTGCGCGAGCCGCGCGGGCCGCCGGTGTTGCCTTCGAACACCATGTAGGTCTTGCCCGGATGCGCGGGATCGGTGAACACGAACGGATCGCGGAACGAGAAGTAGGTGTTCTGCTGGCCGGTCTGGTAGTAGTTGCCGTCCGGCTGCAGCAGCGCCTTGTGATCGTCGAAGCCGGTGAACCACACGTGCTTGTCGTCGGCGTGGATGTTGCCGTCGGCGCGCGTGATGATCGCCTGCGGCGGCGTGATGTCGGCGCCGCCGGGCGCCGAGCGGTTGAACGACGTCGCGGTGTAGTAGAGGCTGACGTTGCTGCCGTTCGTCAGGCGCGCGGAGCCCGACCATTCGGCGTTGTTGGTCATCGGCGCGGTGCCGAACACCCGGGCGCTCGCGCCGTCGGGGAACAGGTGGCCGCCCCAGGTCCAGCCGCCGTTCGCGGGGCGCTGCGATGCGGGGATGCCGGCGCGGCGATAGAAGAAGCCGATGCGGGCGTGGACGTGACGGTCGTCGAACGTGTAGCCCGCGTGCGGATCGGCGGTGAGCGAGAAGATCACCTCCCAGCCCTTGTAGCTGAGCTGGTTCGCGCGCAGGTCAGCCAGCGGCCACGTGTCCCACACCCACACGTTCGAGTTGATCAGCGGGAAATCCTGCGGGATGTCCAGCATCGTCAGCGCTTGCGGCAGCGAATTCTTGTCGGCGCCCGCGGTGTGCGATTGCGCGACGATCTGGCGGATGTCCGCCCGCGTCCAGCGCATCGTGAAGTTGCCTTCGGGATCGTAGGCTTGCTGGGTATGGGGCGTGGGCACGGGCGCGCCCGTGCCGCTGGACTGCGCGTGCGCGACGGACGCGAAGGCGGCGAGTGCGCCGCCAGCGAGCAGCAAACGTTTGGCCGCGACCGGACGGAAAAGGGGAAAGTATGTCATCTCGTCGTTGTTTCCTGGAAAGGTGAAAGTGAACGGCTGAGTGGGCATCGATGTCCAAACCGGTTTGGATGCTATTTCAAACCGGTTTGGAACGCAAAAGATATTTATTTGACGGTAATCGTTACCAATTGGAAATAATTACCCGGTCGGCGCGTCCCGGGATTCGGGCAGCCGGGCGGATCGACGCATGCGAGGAGTGACGGTGAAGGTGAATCTGAAGGCGCTGTCGGACGCGCTCGGCCTGTCGCGGACGACGGTCAGCCGCGCGTTGAACGGTTACGACGACGTGAGCGAGGCGACGCGCGAACGCGTGGCGAAGGCCGCGCGGGAAATGGGGTACGTGGCCGATCCGACCGCGCGCCGGCTCGCGACCGGACGGGCCGACATGATAGGGATCGTGTATCCGTTCGGCGCCGGCGATCTCGGCGATCCGCGGTTCGCCGAGGTCGTCGCGGGCATCACCGAGCGGCTCGCCGAGCGCAATCTCGATTTCATCATCGCGTCCGCGCGACCGAACGCGGAACTGGACACCTATCGGCGGATCGTCGACGGCAAGCTCGTCGACGGGTTGATCGTCGCGCGCACGCGGGTCGACGATCCGCGGATCGCGTACCTGCAAGCGAGCGCGTTTCCGTATGTCGCGTACGGTCGCACGCAGGCCGCCGGCCCGTACGCGTGGTTCGACTTCGACAACGAGGCGGGCGCGCGCGACGCGGTGCGCCGGCTGATCGGCTTCGGGCATCGGCGCATCGCGATGATCAGCGCGCCGCTGACGCTGAATTTCGCCGCGCAGCGGCGTGCCGGTTATCTGTCGGCCTTGCGCGAAGCCGGTATCGACGCCGATCCGGCGCTGCTCGTGGAATGCCCGTTCACGCCCGACGGCGGGCAGCAGGCGGCGCGGGCGTTGCTCGCGCGCGCCGAGCCGCCGACCGCGCTGCTGGTCGACAACAACATCGCGGGCAGCGGCGCGTTTCGCGTGCTGGTCGACAACGGGCTGCGCCTGGGGACGGACCTGTCGCTGATCGTCTATGACGGCGTGCCGGCCGATATCGCGCACCCGTATCGCGTCACGGCGGTCGTGCAGCCGACCGGCCACGCGTCGGGGCGTGCGCTCGCGGAACTGATGCTGCGGCTGCTGGACGATGGCGTGTGCGATCAACGGCTCGAAGCGCCGGCCATCGAGGCGGGCGACACGGACGGTCCGTTGCGCGGGTAGCCCGCACCCAGCGGCGAGGCGACGGCGGGCGGGCAAGCGACGGCGGCCGTTGCTGAACGGCGCCCCCGTCGCAAAGGCCATGACGATGGCAGGGGCGAATACGCGTTCTTCTAGACGACCGGTCTAATCCGAGGCTATCATCCGTGCTTGTGAATGCGGCGACGCCTCAGGCAGATTCAAGCAGCGAGATGTCGTCGTTTTATTTCGGCCGCGTCTAGACGACTGGTCTAATAGGCATATATCGCATGCGGATGAATGAATCGCACGTTGCCGCGCGCCGACTGACTAACCGACAGGCGTGGCACGCCGACGTGCGGCCCCGTTTCCCCGTTCATTTTCGAAGGAGTGTCCGATCATGAAGATCCTGGTTGTCCTGACCTCGCACGACACGCTCGGCGACACCGGCAAGAAAACCGGCTTCTGGCTCGAGGAACTGGCCGCGCCGTACTACACGTTCAAGGATGCGGGCATCGAGCTGACGCTCGCGTCGCCGAAGGGCGGCCAGCCGCCGCTCGATCCGAAAAGCAGCGACCCGACGGCCCAGACCGACGCGACGCGCCGTTTCGACGCCGATGCCGCGGCCAAGGCCGAACTCGCGTCGACGCGCAAGCTGGCCGATGTGTCGGTGGACGACTACGACGCGGTGTTCTACCCAGGCGGCCACGGCCCGTTGTGGGATCTCGCCGAGGATCTGCATTCGATCGGCCTGATCGAGCGCGCGCTCGCGGCCGGCAAGCCGGTCGCGGCGGTGTGCCACGCGCCGGGTGTGCTGCGCCACGTGAAGAACCCGCAGACCGGCGAGTCGGTCGTGCGCGGCAAGCGCGCGACGGGGTTCACCAACAGCGAGGAAGCGGCCGTCGAGCTGACCGAAGTCGTGCCGTTCCTCGTCGAGGACATGCTGAAGACCAACGGCGCGGAATTCGAGCGCAGCGCCGACTGGGCGCCGCATGTCGTCACCGACGGGCTGCTGATCACCGGGCAGAACCCCGCGTCGTCGGCGCCCGCGGCCGAGGCGCTGCTCGCGAAGCTCGGTCACCGCTGAAAGCATGGCGCCGGCCGGCCCGCCGATGGCCCGCATCGCTGCGTCGTGCGCACCGCATGGCGCATTTCCAGCCGTTTTGCAGAACCAAGCAAAGGAGTCGTGGATGTCTGCCCTGTTCGAACCGTTCAAACTCAAGGATGTCACGCTGCGCAACCGCATCGCGGTGCCGCTGATGTGCCAGTACGTCGCCGAAGAGGGCGTCGTCAACGACTGGCATCACGTGCATCTGGCCAGCATCGCGCGCGGCGGCGCGGGCCTCGTGATCGCGGAGGCGACGGCCGTGTCGCCGGAAGGCCGCATCACGCCGGGCTGCGCCGGGTTGTGGAACGACGCGCAGGCCGAGGCATTCGCGCCGTCGGTCGCGGCGATCAAGGCGGCCGGCGCGGTGCCCGGCATCCAGCTCGCGCACGCGGGTCGCAAGGCGAGCGCGAATCGCCCGTGGGAAGGCGACGACCATATCGCCGACGGCGATCCGCGCGGCTGGCAGACCATCGCGCCGTCGGCCGTGCCGTTCGGCGCGCACCTGCCGAAGGTGCCGCGTGAAATGACGCACGACGACATCGCCCGTGTGCAGGCCGACTTCGTCGCATCGGCGCAGCGTGCGCGCGACCTCGGTTTCGAATGGCTGGAACTGCACTTCGCGCACGGCTATCTCGGCCAGAGCTTCTTCTCGGTGCATTCGAACCAGCGCACCGATGAATACGGCGGTTCGGCTGACAACCGCGGCCGCTTCCTCGTCGATACGCTCGCGGCCGTTCGCAAGGTCTGGCCCGAGCATCTGCCGCTGACCGCGCGCCTCGGCGTGATCGAATACGACGGCCGCGACGAAGAGACGCTCGCCGAGTCGATCGCGCTCACGCAGCGGATGAAGCGGGAAGGGCTCGACATGCTGAGCGTATCGGTCGGCTTCTCGACGCCGACCGCGCAGATTCCGTGGGGCCCGGCATTCCTCGCGCCGATCGCCGAACGCGTGCGCCGCGAGGCCGGGCTGCCGGTATCGTCCGCGTGGGGAATCGACACGCCGCAACTGGCGAACCGCGTGGTCGAGCAAGCGCAGCTCGATCTCGTGATGGTCGGCCGCGCGCACCTGGCCGATCCGCACTGGCCGTACTACGCGGCCAAGCAGCTCGGCGTCGAGCGTCCGTCGTGGACGCTGCCCGCGCCGTACGCGCACTGGCTCGAGCGCTACCGGGTCGCCGACAAGGCGGCGTAAGCGGGGCGTGTCGATGCAGCGCCGCGGCGGTGCGCGCATCCCGCGTGCCGCCGATCCGGCGCCGATGGATAGAATGGCGGTTCGTCCAGGCCGATTGCCTGGGCGAACCGCCTTTTTTTCATTTCGACAGAGGTGCCATGGGCGCACATGTCCCGTCGTCTCACGATTCCGCCGCGCGGCCGCGCGTCCAGCAGATCGCCCGCGTCGCGCTGTATGCGGCGCTGCTGTTGCTCGCGCTGTGGGTGATCCGCGACTTCATTCCCGCCATCGCCTGGGCCTGCGTGATCGCCATCGCGATGTGGCCGCTGCTGAAACGCTTCGAATCGCACCGGTTGTTCCGCAGCCGGCCGACGCTGATCGCCACTGTCATCACGGCGGCGATTTCGCTGCTCGTGGTGCTGCCGGTGGCCGTCGCGACGACCCAGGCGTTCGCGCAGGCGCATGACCTGCGCGAATGGCTGCACACGGTCCAGGACAACGGCATTCCGCTGCCGGACGTGGTCAGCCGGTTGCCGTACGGCGCGGCGCAGATCACCGAATGGTGGCAGGCCAATCTCGGCCATCCGCTGCATGCGGCCACCGCGATGCACGGCGTCAACGGCGAGAAATTCATCGCGTTCGGGCGGCAATTCGGCACGAAGCTCGCGCACGTGCTGCTCGAATTCGGTTTCATGCTCGTCACGCTGTTCGTGATCCTGCGTGCCGGCCACAAGCTGTCGGGTGCGTTGTTGCAGGGCGCGCGGCGCGCGTTCGGGCGCAACGGCGCGGAACTGATCGAGCGGATGGTCGCGGCCGTGTACGGCACGGTGACGGGGCTCGTCGTCGTCGGGCTCGGCGAGGGCGCGCTGCTCGGCGTCGCCTACGCGCTCGCGGGCGTTCCACATGCGGCGCTGCTCGGCCTCGTCACGGCGGTCGCCGCGATGCTGCCGTTCTGCGCGCCGGTCGTGTTCTGCGGCGCGGCGCTCTGGCTGTTCGTGCAGGGGGCGACCATGTGGGCCGTCGTGGTCGCGGCGCTCGGGTTCATCGTCGTGTTCGTCGCCGAGCATTTCGTGCGGCCGGTGCTGATCGGCGGTTCGACACGGCTGCCGTTCCTGCTCGTGCTGTTCGGCATCCTCGGCGGCGCCGAGACGTTCGGCCTGATCGGGCTGTTCGTCGGCCCGGCGCTGATGACGGTGCTCACGATGCTGTGGGCCGAATGGATCGCTTGAGCGCGCATGCCGCCGCACCGGTTCGACGTCGCGCTGCAACGGCGCGGCGGGCCGCGCATGCGAAGGCCGGCTGCAACGATCGCTGACGATTCGGCCGGTGCGGATGCGTGCAAACGCAGGGATTCGGATGAAGATCTCTACATTTCTTTTCGATCCGGACCCAAAGGTCGAGTAGCATGGGGCTTTCGATCACGCCGGTAGGCGCAGCAGATTTCCCGAGCATGCGATTGATTCCGATGGCCCGTCCCGCAGCGACGCTGTCCCTGGCCGCCAGTTGCCTGATGTTGCACGGCTGTGCGTGGTTCGACTCGTGGCTGCCGTTTTCGTATTCGCGCACGCCGCTTGCACGGGCCGCGTCGCGGCACGGCGCGACGCGCGCCGACGTCGTCCGCGCCGCCGGCAACCCGCGCAGCGTCTGGATGGTCCGCAACGGCAGCGGCGTCTGCTACAACTACTTCATCGAGCACGGCAACGATCATCGTGCTTTCTTCGTCGTGTTCGACAAGGCCGGCGTCGTCACGCAGCACGGCTTCGATTCGTGCATGGACGCCGACCGCAAGGGCACGCTCCAGCAGGGCAAGAGCGCGTCGCGATAGGGCGGCGGCCACGCGCCGCGCGAGCGCGTCATACTGCCGTCACGCTATCGTGTCGACTACACCGCCGTCGACGCGCAACGCCGCGCCGGTCGTGGCCGATGCCTGCGGCGAGCACACGTACACGACCAGGTTCGCGACTTCCTCCGTCGTCGCCGGCCGCTGGATGATCGAGCTGGCGCGCTCGCTGCGCACGAATTCCACTGCAATGTCGTCGATGCTGCGGCCCGTTTCGTCGGCCTGCGCCTTCAGCATCTCGCGCACGCCTTCCGACATCGTCGGCCCCGGCAGCACCGAATTGACGGTCACATGGGTGCCGGCCGCGAGCTTCGCGAGGCCGCGCGCGATCGACAACTGCGCGGTTTTCGTGAACCCGTAATGAATCATGTCGACGGGGATGTTCAGGCCCGATTCCGACGAAATGAACACGATGCGCCCGGCATTGCGTTCGATCATCCCTTTCAGGTAATGCCGTGCGAGCCGCACGCCGGACATCACGTTGATCTGGAAATAATGTTCCCATTCGGCGTCGTCGATGTCGAAGAACGCCTTCAGGCCGTAGATGCCCGCGTTGTTGACGAGAATGTCGGCATTCGGCGTGTGCTGCGTGACGCGCGCGACGCCGGCCGCGTCGGACAGGTCGGCGGCGACGCCGTCGAAGCTTGCGCCGGGCACGGTGTCGCGCAGTTTCTCGAGCGCGGATTGCACCGACGGGTCGCTGCGGCCGTTGACGACGACGTGCGCGCCGGCTCGCGCGAGCCCTTCGGCGATCGCGAGCCCGATGCCGGCGGTGGAAGCGGTGACGACCGCGGTCTTGCCTTTCAGATCGATCTGCATGAGCGTGACGGGGAAGAGTGAACGAGGGTCGCCGCGCGTGCCGCGGCGGACGGAATTCAAAGCTTAGGCAAATTCCGCTCAATAGGCCATGTCGCGAGCGCGTCGGCAGCGGTCACGCGGGAATTCCGGGGGGCGAAGTGACGTGCTGCCGGGTATGGCGGACGCGCGAGATTCCTGTCGGTTCGGGGCGAGCGGGCGCGAAATTGGTATCCCGCGCGTGCTTTACCCGCGAGATACCGAACCGATGACGTATTCGCCGGCTGCGATGGCAACCCGTCGATATCCGGGCCGCCAGGATCGGCGCAACAACCGATCCTGGCGGATATCGTGCATGCCGCTGGCCTTCTCGCGACCCACGCTCGCAGAACGGGCGAATCGTCAGCGATGAAACGCGAAGATCACGAACACGTGACGAACCAGTCCCACCAGTAGTATCCCAACAACTCCTGGGTGCTTCTTTCCAGCGTATAGAGCCCGAAGCAGGCGCCAAGCGTTTCGATCCCGCTCTCTCTCGCCTTGGCGCCGATGCTGACGAACGTTTGCGGCTGCGTCAGCGGCGGCAGGCCGTCGCGCGTTTCGGGGTTCAGTTGCACGGCGTTCACGTCGAGGAAGTCCTGCGAAAACGGATTGAAAACTTGCTGGCCGAACAGGTGCGAAACCTGATAAATCAGCACCGCGTCTTCCGCGTTTTCATAGAGGGAGATCGCTCGGAGTGAAACCGTGTCGCCGGGATACAGCGTCAGAACGGGGTCCGCCGGGCCATTTCCGATCGACGCGCCGCGCGCGCCGGTGTAAAGCAGGCGCACGGCGCGATGATCGACGGCGATCGGTAACTCGGGCTGCTTGCTCGGATGCGGGTACCTCAGCTTGATATATTCCGTGTCGATGACGGCGAGGATGTCGATTTGCTGCGCGGTCGTGTCGCGAGTGAGGCTTCCAGGATCGGCTGTCATACGGGTGCTCCATTCTGGTTTAACGCGGAAAAGGTGCGGCACCCTGTGGGGCGCCGCGTAAAACCTGCCGGCTTGAATCGCTCCGTATCGCATCGGAGCGAGTTGTTGGGGGCTCGCTTCAAGCCGCGGAGGCTTGCCAGACCCAGAAGAAGTAGCCGAACAAGGATTTCCTGTTTTGGCTCCGCGTATACAGCGCAAAAGACGTTGCGAGGTACTCGGACCCGGACGATTTTGCGACGGATTCGAATGCCTGGAAGACCTGGGATTGCGCCGAGGTCGCAATGATGTCGGGCGTCTCGGCAGCGCTCGCCGCGCCAGCCTGTTCGATGGTCACCGCGGTAAACGGACCGAACACCTGAGCGCCCGAGTATTGCTGGACGTGGTAAATCAGCGCAGCGTCTCCCGAATTGTCGGATAGCGACGTCCCCATCAGGGATACCTTGTCGCCAACATTCAATTTCAGGCCCAGATTACCGGTTCCTTCCGAACTGCTCACGCCGGGCGTGTGGCCGTTGAGCATGAACAACGCAGTGCTGGCGATGCCGGTCGGATTTTGCGCGTTCAGGCTCGGATTGGGGTAACTCTTCTTTATGTAATCCGTGTCGATAACGGCAAGAATTTGAATGGACTGAGCGACTTTTTCCAGGTTGATGATATTCGGATCGACTTTCATTTGAATGCCTCCATGACAGGCTAATTGCCCGTTCGGTGCGCGTGGCGCATCGGCGATGCGCTTCGTCAGTATTGTCCATTTATATTTGTTTTAGTACCTGTCAGGTTTGATGGGGAATTTATTTTGGGGAGAATTAATTTTTTAGATCGGGAGGGGGGCGTGTAATCGACTGTAATTGATTTTTATTGATTTTCCGGGTCTGAATTACAGGTTGTTGTATGCGAGGTCAAGCGCTCGTCACCGCGTAATCGGTTGTAATTGATTTTGGTGGGTGAATGAATTGATATTGTCCTTGACGCGCTAATGACGTGTCGTCGGACTCAAATTCATAACGCTTAGTGAATGGAGATTAACCATGGCTTCCGAAATCACGCTTGCATCAAGCGCGCAGGACATCAACATCATCGCGGTGATCGATACGGAATGGGTCAAGAAGACGTATCCGAACCCGAGCCAGAATCAGGCCGCGCCGACGGGCATCGCCCACAATGGCCAGTTCCTGATCTGCACCGGTGCGCGTGGCGTCAAGGGGCAGGGTACGGCCGACCTGGAAATCACCGCCTACCCGGGTGACCGCGTCCAGTTCACCGGCGTGTCGATCTACGACAACTCCGACGATGCCGTGATCATCTACAACATCCCGCGCTATCAAGGCGACGAGGTATTCAACCCGTTCGTCTGCAACACGGTCGTCCGCAATGGCGCGGTGGAACCCAACCCGGATTCGGGGACCCGCAATGGCCTCCCGCCGCTGAAGAAGCAACTCACGTTCGCGACTTTCGACTCGTCGGTCCGGCGAAGCGGGACGGAATATTTCGGCGTGTGCTTCGCGCTTTACAAGCTCGTCGGCGGGCAGAACCAGGAACTGTTCGGCTACTACTGGTGGGACCCGAAGATCATCGTTCCGGCCTGACCCGCTGCTGTCGGTTTCAGCGCCCGAGCATGCGGAAACGCGTGTGCAAGCAGAGGTGCAGGGCGGGCGCTGTTTCAGCGTAAGCGCGTCATCCTCCGCACCTCGTGCGGGAAGTCGGCGGCGCAGGGTGGTGCCCACGATCATGTCCGTGGGCACCACCGTTCTGCGCAGCGGCGAAGCAGCGCGATCCGGTTGCGCGGCGCCACACAGTCTTGTACGGTGAGCGTTCGTCGTTCGAACCCGGAGCCCACCGCGTGAGCCGTACCGCCAACCGATCCGCCGTACCGTCGCCGTTCTGGCGCGATACCGCGCTGCCGTTCATCGAGGCGCGCACCGTCGACGACGGGCGCGCGATCTGCTACGCGAAGCACACGCACGACACGTTTTCGGTGGGCGCGATCGTCGGCGGCACGAGCACGTACGTGAACGGCGCGACGAACGCGCACGTCGGGCGCGGCGTGCTGGTGATCATCGACCCGGAGCAGGTGCACGCGTGCAACCCGTACGGCCCCGATGCATGGGCGTACCGGATGGTCTATGTCGACGTGCCGTGGCTCGCGCGGCTGCAACATTCGCTGGGCGGCGATCCGAACCGCGATTTTCACGGGTTTTCGCCGAAGTTGACCGAGCGCGGCGATCTGTTCGCGCGATTTGGCGGCTTCTACCGCACGCTCGTGTCGCCCGGCATCGATGCGCTCGGCAAGGAGAGTGCGGCGGTCGAATTCTTCACGGCGCTGCACGGCGCGCTCGACCGCGAACTACCCGATGCGCGGCCGGGAGACGACAACGCAAAGCTTGCGCGCGCGGCCGACTACATCGCCGCCCATTGCCGCGAGGCCGTCACGCTCGATGCGATCTGCGCGGCGGCCGACCTGTCGCCGTCGTACCTGATCCGCGCATTCAATGCGCGTTACGGGATGACGCCGCATGCATTCCTGATCGATCGGCGCGTGCAGTACGGCCGCACCGAATTGCGGCGTGGCAGGCCGATCGCCGAAGTCGCGCTCGACGCCGGCTTTGCGGACCAGGCGCATTTCCAGCGCGCGTTCCGGCGGATCGCGGCCGCGACGCCCGGGCAGTACCGCAGCGCGATGCGCTGACCGCCACGACGGCTACACGTCGAGCAGAAACAGCGCGCTGCCCGCGAGCAGCAGCGCCATCAGCCGGTTGAACACGCGCATGCGCCGCGCGTTCGCGAGCCGGTGCCGCAGCGACGCGCCCGCATAGCCCCAGCATGCGATCGACGCGAAGCAGATCACCAGATACAGCGCGGCGAACTGCCAGACCTGCGCGCGATCGCCATCGGCCGCATACGCGCCCATCGCGGCCACGCACGCGAGCCACGCCTTCGGATTGAGCCACTGCATCGCCGCGCCGGACGCCGCCGACGGGCCGGCCACGTGGGGATCGGCCGACAGCCGGCCGTCGTCGAGCGCGAGTCGCAGCGCCATATACAGCAGAAACGCGATCCCCGACCACTGCGTGGCCGTCGTCAGCACGGGCCAGCGCGCGAGCGCCGCGTGCAGGCCGAGCCCGATCAGCAGGAACAGCGCGACGAAGCCGAGCGTCGCGCCCGCCGCGTAGCGCAGGCTCGCGCCGAGGCCGTGGCGGGCGCCCGCGCTGAGCGCGACGATGTTGACGGGACCGGGGGTGATCGACGAGGCGAGCGCGAACGCGGCCATCGAAACCAGCATGCTCATCAGGTGTCTCCATGCGACATGTCGAAAGTCGCATCGAGACTACGGGCGCGGCGCCGGCCCGTATTGAAGAAAACTGCCCTCGGCGGCGCTGTCGGGATTCACGTCACGCTGAATCCGGCGCAGCGCTCACGAGCCGACCGAAAGCGACAGGACGCAGGCGTGGCCGCCGAAGCCATCGAGTCTCATTTCACGGATGGGCGGGCGTCGCGAGCGCGTCGAACGCGTCGGCTTCCGGAAGCTGGCGCCACGACTCCGGGCCTGCGTCGATTTCTTCGACCGTCAGCAGGCACGCATCGAGTTCGCGACGCAACCGGACGTGATCGATCGACTGCCCGATGAACACGATTTCCTGCCGGCAATCACCTGCCGGCTCCTCCCATTTCTTCAGCACGCCCTCGCGACGATAGTCGTCGTGTGGCCAGTCCGACGGTGGCGTAAACCGCCACCATCGGCCAACGTAGCCCCACTGGAACGTGTCGCCGGCCTGCACGAGCATGGCGGTTTCCGCATATCGGTGCGCGGCCCACACATAGCCCTTGCAGCGAAGCAGTCGGCCGTTGGTCCAGGGGCGCCGCAGCCACGCGAGCAGGCGCGCCGGATGAAACGGCGCACGTTCGCGATAGACCCACGACGCGACCCCGTACGCATCCGATTCCGACGGGCGTTCGTCGGCCTGCATGCGTTGCATCCATCCCGGCGATTCGACGAGCGCCGGCAGATCGAAGCGCCGCGTATCGAGGACGTCCGACGGATCGACCTTGCCGTGCTGCATCGGCAGGATTCGCGCGGACGGATTCAGTGAGGCCAGAATGGCGCGCAGCCGCTCGAAACCCGCGTGGCCGATCCGGTCGAGTCGGCTCACGAGGATCACGTTCGCATATTCGACTTGTTCGATCAGCAGGTCCGACAGCGTGCGCGGCGGACCGGCATCGCCGCCGTTCGCGGGCGGGGCGTCGTGCGTGACGGGTTCGGCCGACGCGATCATGTCCTCGAACGTCTCGCCGTTGACCACCGTGACGAGCGTGTCCAGCCGCGCGAGTTCGCTGAGGCTGAAACCGTCCCGGTCGAGAAACGCGAACGTCTCCGCGACGGGCATCGGCTCCGAGATGCCCGTCGACTCGATCAGCAGGTAATCGAAGCGACGCTGCCGCGCCAGCGTGCTGATCTGCTCGAGCAAATCGGCGCGCAGCGTGCAGCAGATACAACCGTTGGTCATTTCGACCAGTTCGTCCTCGCCTCGATGCAGCTCGACGTTGCGCCGCACGTCGTCGGCGTCGACGTTGACCTCGCTCATGTCGTTGACGATCACGGCGACCTTCAGGCCGGCGCGATTGCGCAGGATGTGGTTCAGCAACGTCGTCTTCCCGGCGCCGAGGAAGCCGGACAGCACGGTGACCGGAATCCTCGGCGCCGGGGCGGCCGGCAAGTGTCGATTGGCCGGCGTCGTCATGCGCTCTGCCCGGACGCGCGATCCAGGTAGCCCTCGAACAGGTCGACCACGACATAGCCGTCGTCGGCGGCGTCGCCCCACAGATCCTTCACGCGGAACTCCACATGATAGGTCGGCTGATGCGCGGCGCCGGTGTCGCCGTGGCCGATCGCGTCCGGGAATGGCCACGATTCGGTCGTCCGGTGCAACACGACGCCCGTCTTGCCGCGAACGTAGCCCGGCGCGCGGATGTGTCCGCTGACGTATTCGTCGCGAACGACGACGCGATCGCCGACCTCGAACCGCGTCGACCCGGCCGGGGCCGCCCGGCCGGCGGAGCGCGGCGGGTTCGCGAGCCGGAAAGGCGAACCGAGCGCGCGGTCGAGTTCATCCTGCGTGAGCACGCCGGTTTCGACGAGCAAGGTCGCGGTCGCGATCACGTAGCGCTCGTAGTAGCGCGTGCCGACGTGCTGGCGCACGTCGATGCGTTCGACTGCGTGACGTACCTCGTCGACGCTGAATTTTTTCAGTTGGTCCACCCCGACGAACATCAGGCTGTACGCGAGATGTTCCCAGTCTTCCTTGAAGACCGGTTTGTAGCCGAGGCTGTTGATCGTATGCGGCACCGGGCCGAAACCCTGGAATCCGCCGAGGTCGTGAAAGCCGTCCATATGTGATCTCCGAGAGGAAGGTCGAGAGCGAAACGTGGTGCGAGTCAGTGCGCGCGCGGCAGCGCAACGCCGATCAGCACGTCCTTCGTGACGAGCGCGCGCAGTTGTTCCTCGGTCATGTGCTCGCTGCCGGCCGGCCGCACGGGCAGCACGAGATAGCGGCTTTCGGCAGTCGTATCCCAGACCTTCACGACGACGTCGTCGGGCAGGTCGGTGCCGAGTTCCCGCAGCACCGTGCGCCCTTCGCGGACGAGCCGCGCACGATATTCGAAGCCCTTGTACCACTCGGGCGGCAGCCCGAGCACCGGCCAGTTCGTGCATGAGCACAGGCTGCAGACGATCACGTTCTTCAGCGTCGGGGTGTCCTCGAGCGCGACGATGTATTCGCCCTGCGGGCCGGTGTAGCCGAACTGCGCACAGGCGGCCGTGCCGTCCTTCAGCAGAAGTTCGCGAAATGCCGGGTCGACCCACGCACGCGCGACGATGCGCGCGCCGTTGGCCGGGTCCCAGGTCGTGGACATCAGCTCGGTCAGCGTGTCGATATAGCCGTCGGGAATCAGGTTCTTCTCCTTCATCACGCGAAACAGCGCCCAGGCGCGTTCGCCGGGCGTCGAGACGGTTTCCTCGGAAGGAATCGTGTTCATCGTGGGGCTCCTTGTCGTGGTTCGGGTCGACCGCCGCCACGGCGTGGCGACTGCCGTGGCGGGGGGCAGGCGTGTCGTGTCGGTCACGCTCGACGAGCAGGGTAAGAAGAGAAAAAGCGCGGTTCTTTGCCGGCACGGATCGGAAACTGTGCCGAGACGGCCCCGGTGCGCGGCAGGCGCCGATGCGCACCCGGAGGCACGGCGATGCGCGGCGTCGACAGCGCGTCCGGCATGAAACTGGGGCAGCCCGCGCACGTTGCTCGACCGCCGCGGGGCGCTGGCTGCGCAGGTCCGCCACAGCCAATTTCTTGTTCCGCCGGAAAACAGAAATGCGGATTTTGCCTTTCTATTCTCACCCTCAAGCGACGGCCGTCCGGTGTCGCGAATCGTCGGCGCTCTCCGAGTACCGGCGGAATAACAGTCAGCCAGCACCCCGCGATTCCACCGTCCGGCAACGGTTCCCGTTCGTCGTACGTCGAGCGTGGCGGTGTCTGCGCATCCAGGTGAGGAGCATGATGGACAACGTCAACAGAATGAAACTGAAGCGGATCGCGCGCTGGATCGGCCTGTCGCTGATGGTCGTCGCATCGCATTACGCGGGCGCGGTCGAGGTCGATCCCGGCGACTACGAGCAGTATCCGATCGGCGCGACGATCGGCGTGCTGTACTACAACTATTCGGCGACGAACGCGTACTACGCGAATGGACACCGGACGTCGGATTTCGATCTGCAGTCCAATGTCGGCATCGCCCGCCTGCTGCATGTGTTCCAGCTCACCGACCGGCTCACGATCGATCCGCAGGTGTTGCTGCCGTTCGGTCATATCAGCAGCTTCGGTAACGCCGGCGCGCTTGGCAGTACGAATGGTGTCGGCGACGTGATCCTGACCGCGCCGTTGAAATTCCGCCTGAACGAAGCGAAGGACGTCGTCGCCGCGACGGTCTACGTTTACGCGCCGACCGGGAGTTACGACCAGAACCGCGGCCTCAATCTCGGCGCCAACCGCTGGTCGCTCGATTTCCAGGCAGCCTACGTCAAGCACTTTTCGCCGCAGTGGGCACTCGATCTCGTCGGCGACGCGATCTGGTACGGCAACAACACGTCGTATGGCGCGAGCGGTGCGACGCTGCATCAGCGGATGAGCTACAGCGCACAGGCGATGGTGCGTTACATGCCCGATCTAGGCACGTCGCTCGGCATCGGCATTACCCAGCTCTGGGGCGGTGAAACGAGCGTCGACGGCGCGGACAACAACGACGCGCTGCGTACGACGCGCCTGCGGATCACCGCGGCGAAGTTCGTGACGAAGGCCGACCAGGTGCAAATCCAGCTCGGCACCGACCTGAGCGTGCGCAACGGTCCGAAGAACAGCGTGCTCGCCGGCCTGCGTTACGCGCACATCTTCTGACGACCCGCATGCACCAGGGTATGGCCGGTGCATGCCGCTCCGTGTCCCCCAACGTCGAACCCTCGACACCCGATTCCCTTTCCAGAGAGGTCACGCATGGAATCCGCCATCGACAAACACCTGATCTGCCCGCGGACGCTGTCGCGCCGCGTCGCCGACGATTACCAGCCGCCGTTCCCGATGTACGTCGCCCGGGCCGCCGAAGACCTGAACCAGGTCGTGATGGGCTATTTCGGCGTGCAATACAGCGGCGCCGACAAGCGCGCGGCGGCACTGGCCGCGTTGCGCCGGATCGTCGCCGATTTCGGTATGCAGGACGGCCCGAACAACTTCGACCTGACGCAACACACCGACGATCAGGGCTACGAGAACCTGATTGCCGTCGGCTACTGGCGCGATCCGGCCGCGTATGCGCGCTGGATCGCGTCGCCGGCGCTCGTCGAATGGTGGGCCTCCGACGCACGCCTCGCGGACGGGATCGGCTACTTCCGGGAAATCGTCGCGCCGCGCGCCGAGCAGTTCGAGACGCTTTACGCATTTACGAGCGATTTCCCCGGCGTCGGCGCGATCATGGACGGCGTCAGCGGCGAGATCGAGGAGCACGGCTACTGGGGATCGATGCGTGACCGGTTCCCGATCTCGCAGACGGACTGGATGAACGCGAACGGCGAGTTGCGCATCGTCGACGGCGATCCGGCGCGCGGCGGCCGTGTGGTCGTACTGGCACACGACAACATCGCGCTGATTCGGTCCGGTCAGGACTGGCGCGCGGCGGAGAGCGACGAGCGCCGACTGTATCTCGAGGAGATCGAGCCGACGTTGCGCAGCGGAATGGAGTTCCTGCGCGACAACGGCAAGGAGGTCGGCTGCTACAGCAACCGCTACGTGCGCTCGATCGATCTCGACGGCAACCTGCTCGACGAGAGTTACAACATCGGCCACTGGCGCTCGCTCGACCGCCTTGAGCGGTGGGCCGAATCCCATCCGACGCACCTGCGGATCTTCGTCACGTTCTTCCGCGTCGTGACCGGGCTGTCGAAACTGCGGCTGTATCACGAAGTTTCCGTCTTCGACGCAAAGCATCAGGTCTACGAATACGTGAACTGCCATCCGCGCACCGGACTGATGCGCGACGCCGTCGCCATCGCGCGCTGAATCCCGCCGGCGCCGCCCAGGCTGGCGGCGCCGCTTACCGAACTGGAGAACGTCGATGGCCATCAAACGCCCGACCCGCGAACAACTGTCCGACATTGCAGCCGGCTTCGGCTTTCATGTCGATGCCCGCCAACTCGCCGAATACGACGATGCGCTGCAGGCGAACTTCGACGCGTACGACGTGATCGACGCGCTGCCCGACCATCTGCCCGTCGTCGCGTATCCGCGCACGCCCGGCTACCGCCCGGAAGGCGACGAGAACCGCTACGGCGCATGGGCGCGCAAGAGCACGATCCACGGTGCCGCCGACGGCAAGCTGCGCG